>CAUPYO010000153.1:0-5813 GCA_963515565.1 uncultured Microbacterium sp. | reverse complement strand
CCCGCTGCCCGTCACGCGGTGGCCGTCGACCTCGAAGGACCGATCCCACGGGGCGCCGGCAGACACGCGAGCCGTGAGCGCACCCGTCTCGACGGCGCCCTCGGCATCCGACACCACCGTCGCGCCGGCGCCGCCCGGCACGGCGCCGGGCAGGGGGAAGCCGCCCTGCCACGTCCCGCCGATGTGGTGCGCGATGCGCACGCGCACCACCCCTTCGGCGGGGGAGGAGAGCGTCGTGGTCAGCACCGGCCGGTTGAGCACGTCGCCGCGGGAGGCGATGACGGCGGTCGGCGCGGTGATCACGAGGCCGGGGCCGTCGGTAGTGTCGGCGCTCTGCCAGATGTCGTAGGCCTCCTGGGCGTACAGCGCGCTCACTCCGGGACGCAGCTGCCAGAACCCGTCGGTGAATTTCATTACTTGACTGCTCCTGCCGTGATGCCCCGCGTGAGGGTGCGTTGGAAGATGAGGAAGAAGATGAGCGTCGGGATGATGCCGAGCAGCGCCGACGCGCTCGTGGTCGTGACGTCCATCAGCCGGTCGCCCTGCAGCACACTGATCGCCACCGGCACCGTCTGGTTCGCGTTGGACGCGAGGAACGTCAGCGGAATGAGGAACTCGTTCCATGTCCAGATGAAGAAGAAGATCAGCAGCACGGCCAGCGTCGGACGGCTGATCGGCAGCACCACGCGCCACAGGATCTTCCAGTGACCCGCGCCGTCGAGGGAGGCCGCTTCGAGCACCTCCTTGGGGAACGTGCCGTACACGGCGGAGAGCAGATACGTGCCGAATGCCGCCTGCACGACGGTGAAGATGATGATCACCGACCAGATGTTGTCGTAGAGGCCGACCGACTTGAACATGTAGTACAGCGGGTACAGCAGCGCCTCCTGTGGCAGCAGGTTGGCCAGCAGGAACAACAGAACGATCCACGTGCGACCGCGGACGCGGCCGATGCCGATGGCGAACGCGTTGAACATCGAGATCAGCACGGCGAGCACCGAGACGACTGCCGAGATGAACAGTGAGTTCCAGACCTTCTCCGGGAAGTTCACGCGCTCCCAGAACTTGGTGATGCCGGTGAAATCGAGGGCGTGCGGCAGGGCCAGTGGGCCCGAAGTGGCGTAGTCGGTGGGGGATTTGAACGAGTTGACGAGGACGAGGTAGAACGGTGCGATCACCAGCAGCGCGCCGACGATCACGAGGGCGAGCATCAGCCAGTCGATGCCGCGTTTGGTGACCATGCCGCCGCGACCGCGTGGGGCGCGGCGAGGCTTCGTGGCCGTCGTGAGTACGGTGCCGGCAGACATCACAGTCCCGCCCTTTCCTTGCGTTCCATCGAGTTCTGCACGCGGATGAAGATGATCGACACGATGACGACGACGATGGTGAGCACCGTTGCGATCGTGGCTCCGTAGCCGACATCGCGCTTGGTGAAGAACTCCTGATAGGCGTAATACGACGGCACGAGCGTCGCCCCGGCCGGGCCGCCCCGCGTGATGACATACACCGGACCGAACACCTTGAGCGCGGCGATCGTGCAGGTCAGGGTGACCACGAAGATCTCGGGGCGGATGATGCTGACGGTGATCGAGGTGAAGCGCTGATACCAGTTCGCGCCGTCGAGTTCGGCCGCTTCGTAGAGTTCGGGGTCGACGCGCTGGAGGGCCGCCATGAAGACGACCACCGGGTAGCCGATCTGCACCCAGACCAGCACGACCATCAGCACGATCAGTGCCGACGGCATCTGGCCCAGCCAGTCGACGGGAGCGATGCCGACAGCGCCCAGGATCTGGTTGAGCGCGCCATCCGTGCCTGGCCGCACGATCCACCCGATGACGATGCCCGCCACGGCCACCGGCAGGATCTGCGGCAGGTAATAGGTCGCGCGCAGGAAACTGCCGACTTTGCCGCCGAACTTGCGACCGACGACGTCGAACAGCAGTGCGGCCACGAGCAGGCCGACGATGGTGGGAACGACCACCATGGCGATGACCATCCACACCGAGTTGAGGAAGGAGGTCCAGAAGGCGTCGTCGCCCACGAGTTTTATCCAGTTGGCGGCGCCGATGAATTCGGGCGCGCGCACGCCCTTCCAGCTGGTGAAGGTGAGGTACACGTTCCACACGAGCGGGACGATCACGATGACGAGCAGCAGGATGAAGCCCGGAAGCAGGTACAGCCAGTAGGCCCCGCGGCCGCGACCGCGCTGGGGGATGGCCGGTTCTTCGACGGGGACGGAGGCGCGACGGGCGCGCGTTGCGAGCGACATGAGGGTGCTTTCGTTCCTGGGTGGGGGCGACGGCGGGGGCGACGCGGTCACGCCGCCCCCACCTGATGAGACCGGTGGCTCAGCGGTAGTCCGCGGTGCCGTCCGTGTAGGCCTTACCGAGGTTCGCGTTCGTCGTCGCGGCATCCTGAGTGCCGGCGATGAGACCCTGCAACTGCTGGACGATCACGTCGTAGAAGCCCGGTGCCGGCCAGTCGGGGTAGAAGGACAGGCCGTCCTGGGAGAGCACGCCGTTGAAGGCCGAGATGAGGTCCTTGCTCTTCGCGTCGGTGATGTCCTTCGGGTCGGCCGCGACGGGCAGACCGCCGTTGTTGCCGATGATGGCCTGGATCTCGGGGCGCATCGTGATGTCGATGAACTTATAGGCGAGATCCTTGTTCTTGGCGTTCTGGGGCACGACCCAGAGGTTGCCGGACGAGCCCAGCGACAGCTTCGAGCCGGGGAAGGCCTGCATCGTCCAGTCGAACGATTTCGCCTGCTCGGTGAAGCGGCCGTACCACCACGAGCCCGACACGAAGATCGGCGAGGTGCCGTTGATGAACGAGACGCCGGCATCTTCCGCCTTGACGGAGGACACGTCCTTCGCGATGTAGCCCTTCGCGACGTAGTCCTTCAGGGTCTGGCTGGCGTACGTGGTTTCGGCACCCTGCCAGTCGACCGGGTTCTTGTACAGCTGGTAGTCGTTCACGAAGCCGCGGTCGCCCTTCGACAGAGCCAGCTGATACCAGAGCTGACCCAGCGGGTACTCCGCGCCGGCCTCGGCCAGCGGTGTGATGCCCTTCGCCACGAACGCGTCGAGCACCTTCACGAACTCGTCGTAGGTCGTGGGGATCTGCAGGCCCGCCGCGGCGAAAGCGTCCTTGTTGTAGTAGACGCCGACGAACTCGCCGTAATTGGGGACGCCGTACCAGGTGTCGCCGCCCATGACGCCCTTGTCGGTGTACTTCGCGGTCGTCTGCAGCGACGGCGCGAGCTTGTCCGCCCAGCCGTACTTCGCCACGGCGTCGGAGATGTCGCTGATGAGGCCGGTCGAGGCGAGGAAGCCCGCCGTCGCATTGCCCTTGTTGAACTCCATCACGTCGGGAGCGGCGTCGGTGTCGAGCACCTGGCTCGCGGTCTTCTGGATCTGCTCGAACGATTTCTCCTCGAACTCGACCTTGGCGCCGGTCTCCTTCTCGAAGACGGTGACCGCCTCGGCCCAGGCTTTGCCCATCGCGCTGTCGGCACCTTCGTAGTGCCACAGCTTGAGAGTCTGGCCCTGCGCGCTGTCGGCGTCTGCCGACGACGAGCAGGCGCTGATGCTCAGTGCGGTTGCGGTGAGGGCGACGACAGCGGCCAGAGCACGCGTGCGTCGTGTGAATCGTGCCATCGTTGGCACTCCTTTCGGTGAGGCCCGCGGGCCCGGTCTGTGATGTGCGGTGTTCAGTTGGTGATGGTCGAAGCGCTTCGATGAATGACGAACGACAACGCCTCGTCGTGGGAGGTCAGTCCTGCAGCGGAGGGGCCACCGATCCCGCATCGCGGTACTCGGGGGCGACCAGATGGATGCCGGTGTCACGGCGGGGGTCGTCGATGCGCGCCAGGGCGAGATCGACGGCCAGATCGCACGAAGCCTCGGGCACGAGGGGGATCGTGTCGATCTGTGTGGGGAGCTTGGTGGTGTCGAACGAGGCCGCGATCGAGACGATCGAGATATCGACCCCGATGCGCAGGCCACGCTCGGCAAGGGTGGCGAGCACGACCGCGTGCATGTCGTCGACGCCGTGCAGCAGAAGGGCGGTCGCGCCGCTGTCGAGGGCGGAGGTCACGGCGATGCGTACGGCATCCGCGTCGGTGACGACCTCGCCGCTCGTCGCGAACGAGTGTCGCAGACCCCGCTCGTCGGCGCGCTGCGCGACGGCGCGCCGCACGCGGGGCGGGAAGTTGGAGAGCCGGTACGTGCTCTCGGGCTGGCCGAGCAACGCGACGCGCGTGTGTCCGGCGTCGGCCACGCGGTCCACGGCGAGGCGGGCTGCGGCTTCGAAATCGAGGTCGACGCAGTCGAGGCCCTCGTGGTCGTCGGGGATGCCGATGAAGACCGTGGGGGTGGCGATAGAGCGGGCGATCGCCACGCGTTCGTCGTCGGGAGCGACATCGAGCACGAGGATGGCGTCGACGAGGCCCGACGCCGTCACGCGCTGCATGCCCTCGGACGCCTGCTGATCGGTCAACAGCAGAATGTCGTAGTCGTGACGGCGAGCGGCGACCGCGGCGGCGAGCACGAACGACATGTGCGTGGGCGCGTGGGTCTCGCGGCGCAGTGGCTCGGTGAGGGCGAAGATGTGGGTGAGTCGGCCCGCAAGCATCCGGGCGCCGGCATTGGGGGCATAACCGAGACGGCGCGCGACGTCGATGACGCGACGTCGCGTGTCGGGGGAGATGGGGCGTTTGCCGCTCAGCGCGTACGAGACGGTGCTGATGGAGACGCCCGCTGCCGCGGCGACCTCATCGATCCGTGCCATCCGACCACCTCGTCGTATCGAAGCGCTTCGAGCGAAGCTGAAGAACACGATAAGACGGTTGCGGCTTCACCGCAAGAGGTTTGTGGATATTGGCAACAAACCGGCACATCCCGCGAGGGATGAGGATGCCGGGGGCCTACAGGCGCACTTCGGCGACGACTTCGCCGAACTCCGTCTCGTCCACCGGAGTGAAGCCGACGCGACGGAAGAAAGCGTCGGGGCCGCCCTGGCCCTCCTCATAGATCACGTCGACGTGGTCCATTCCGCGGTTGCGCGCCTCTTCGAGGAGCTTCTCCACGGCGAAGCGCCCGACGCCGCGACCCTGGTCGTCGGCATCCACGTTGATGCGCCACAGGACGGAGCGGAAGTGCTCGTGCGGCGCTTCGGGATCGAAGTTGGCGCTGACAAAGCCCACGACTTCGTCGCCGTCGAGCACGACGCGTTGCCAGGCCGTACTCGGATTGACCACCGCTCCGGCGACGGCGTAGCTGGTCGGGGCGATGAACTGTTCCTGCCCCGGCTTCAGCGACATGGTGTTCACCGCCACGATGGTGGCGGCCGACAATTCCTCGAGGCGCAGCTCGGTCATGGGATCAGGCTACCCGGCTCTTCGCGGGCTCGGCACCCTCCGAATGGTGACAAATCGATGAGCGCCGAGGGCGGCGGAAGATATCTTGACGTCAAGATAATTTCCGGCGATGCGATAGGCTGATGATCGACCCGCGACGCTCACAACGGAGAGATCACACGTGCCTGAGTCCACCATTATCTACACCCACACCGACGAGGCTCCGGCCCTGGCTACGGCCTCTTTCCTGCCGATCGTGAAGGCGTTCGCCGGACAGGCGGGCGTCGAGATCGACACCCGCGACATCTCGCTCGCCGGCCGCATCCTCGCCGCTTTCCCGCAGCGCCTGACGCCCGCGCAGCAGGTCGGCGACGCGCTCGCCGAGCTCGGTGGTCTGGCGACCCTGCCCGAGGCGAACATCATCAAGCTGCCGAACATCTCGGCATCCATCCCGCAG
>CAUPYO010000152.1:0-5850 GCA_963515565.1 uncultured Microbacterium sp. | reverse complement strand
GCGATATCGAGGTGCACGCCGCGGGCATCCCCCTTCGCGGCGATGCGCCGCTGCAGAGCGCATCGGCGACGGTGCGGCTCGATCAATCGCAGGTGCAGGCGCTCCTGTCTACCGTCGACGGATTCCCGGCCGACGCCGTCAGCCTCGATGCTCCCGACGTCGTGATGTCGACGTCGCTGCAGCTGTTCGCCCTGTCGGTGCCGGTGGGCGTGAGTCTGACCCCGTCGGCCGCCGACGGCGACCTCGTGCTCACCCCGCGCACCCTGCGCGTCTCGGGCGCGGAGGTCTCGGCAGACGTGCTCATCGATCAATTCGGTGCGGTCGCCCGCACGGTCGTGCGCGACTGGAAGGTCTGCGTCGCCCAGTACTTCCCCGCCGGGCTCACGCTCTCGGGCGTGCGCGTCGACGGGCAGCAGGTCGTCGCGGACATCGCGGTGAACCCCGCGATCACGGTGGATGCCGCGCTGCAGCAGAAGGGCACGTGCGCCTGAGGCGTGGTGGCGGCTGCGGCGAGGGGCGATTCGACTCGCTGCGCTCGCTCAACGACCGGGCTGTCACATGCGCGGGGCGGTATGCGGGGGTGCCCTAGACTTCTATGACTGCTGGGCGTGCCGTGTCCGACGGCAGCCCGACTCCACACGATTGGTACCGCACGTGTCCGCCTCCGACCGCCCGCTCGTGCCCGCGTGGCTCTCCGTTCCGGCCGACGCGAATGCTCTCGCCTCCGCCGTGTGGCCCGCCTCGGCATCCCGCGACGACGACGGCCAACTGCTCGTCGGCGGAGTCGGCGTCGATGAGCTGCGGGCCCGCTTCGGCACCCCGCTGTACGTCCTCGACGAGGACGCCGTGCGTGCGCGTTCCCGTGAGGTGCGCGAGGCCTTCGTTTCTGCCGCGGCCCGCCACGGCGTTCAGGCGCGCGTCTACTACGCCGGCAAGGCGTTCCTGTCGACCGAGGTCGTGCGCTGGGTGAGCGAGGAGGGACTCGCGGTCGACGTCGCCACCGGCGGCGAACTCGCCGTCGCGCTCGCCGCGGGAGCCGAACCTGCGCGTCTCGGACTGCACGGCAACAACAAGTCGGTCGCCGAACTCGAACGCGCCGTCGAGATCGGCATCGGCTCGATCGTGATCGACTCCCGGATCGAGCTCGAACGCCTCGCCGCGATCGTCGAGCGGCGCGTCACCGAGGGTGCGCAGCCGCAGGCGGTGCTCGTGCGCGTCAACAGCGGGGTGCACGCCGAGACCCACGACTTCCTCGCGACCGCGCACGAAGACCAGAAGTTCGGCTTCGCCCTCGCCGATGCCCCCGCGGTCGTCGCGCGCATCCGTGAACTTCCGGGCCTGCAGTTCATCGGCCTGCACTGCCACATCGGCTCGCAGATCTTCGGGACCCGGGGCTTCGAAGAGTCGGCCGCCCGCGTCGTCGAGCTGCACGCGGAGTTGCGCGCCGGCGGCGAGATTCCCGTCCTCAACCTCGGCGGCGGCTTCGGCATCGCGTACACCTCCGTCGATGCGCCCACGCCGATCGCTCAGCTCGCCGACGGCATCGTCGACGCCGTCGCCCGCGAGTGCGAAGTTCGGGGCATCCCGCTTCCGAACCTCGCCTTCGAGCCGGGGCGCACGATCGTCGGCCGCGCTGGTGTGACGCTGTACGAAGTCGGTACCGTCAAGCCCGTTCAGGTCAGCGATGACCTCCAGCGTCTCTACGTGAGCGTCGACGGCGGGATGAGCGACAACGCCCGCCCCGCCCTCTACGGCGCTCAGTACTCCGCCCGCGTGGTCTCCCGCACCTCGGATGCCGCGCCCGCCCTGGCCCGCGTCGTCGGCCGCCACTGCGAGGCGGGCGACATCGTCGTCGACGCGGAGTATCTGCCCGCAGACATCACGCCCGGCGACCTGCTCGCCGTTCCCGCCACGGGCGCCTACTGTTTTTCGCTGTCGAGCAACTATAACTACGTCCCCCGGCCACCGGTGGTCGCCGTCCGCGGCGGTGAGGCGCGCGTGATCGTCCGCGGCGAGAGTATCGACGACCTGCTGGCGCGCGATGCGGGCATCGCGGTCGGTAACCGACCCGGCGAGGAGAACGAATGACCGAGTATCGACGTCTGCGTGTGGCCCTGCTCGGAGCGGGGGCCGTCGGTTCGCAGGTCGCCGACCTGCTGCGCAAGCACGGCGACGAACTGGCCGACCGCGCCGGTGCCGCTCTCGATCTCGTCGGCATCGCGGTGCGCAATCCCGACGCCCCGCGCGAGGCCGACCTTCCACGCGAACTGTTCACGACCGACTCCGAGCAGCTGATCGTCGGCGCCGACATCGTCATCGAGCTGATGGGCGGCATCGAGCCCGCGCGCCGCGACATCCTGCTCGCCCTGTCATCCGGTGCGGACGTCGTGACGGCCAACAAGGCGTTGCTCGCGACGCACGGTCCGGAGATCTTCGACGCCGCCGACCAGGTCGGCGCGTCGGTCTACTACGAGGCCGCCGCCGCCGGCGCGATCCCCATCATCCGGCCGCTGCGCGACTCGCTCGCCGGCGACCGCGTGCAGCGGATCATGGGCATCGTCAACGGCACCACGAATTACATCCTCGACCGCATGGACACCGAGGGCAGCGAGTTCGCCGACGTGCTCGCCGACGCGCAGCGGCTCGGCTACGCCGAAGCCGATCCCACCGCAGACGTCGAAGGCTACGACGCCGCGCAGAAGGCCGCGATCCTCGCCTCGCTCGCGTTCCACACGGCCGTCCCGCTCGAGGCGGTGCACCGCGAGGGCATCAGCCACATCGACACCCAGACGATGGATGCCGCCCGTCATGCCGGCTACGTCATCAAGCTGTTGGCCGTGTGCGAGCGTCTGGCCGATGTCGAAAGCGAGTCGCCCACCGGCGAGGCCATCTCGGTGCGTGTCTATCCCGCGCTGATCCCGCGCGAGCACCCGCTGGCCAGCGTCCACGGGGCCAACAACGCGGTGTTCGTGCAGGCCGAAGCCGCCGGCAACCTCATGTTCTACGGCGCCGGTGCCGGTGGGGTTCAGACAGCATCCGCGGTGCTCGGCGATGTCGTCTCCGCCGCCCGCCGCCACATCGCGGGCGGTGTGGGCGTCGGCGAGTCGACCCGCGCGAACCTGCCCGTCGTCCCGATCGGCCGGGTCACGACGCGCTACCAGATCACCCTCGAGGTGTCGGACGAACCCGGCGTGCTGGCGACGGTCGCCGGCATCCTCAGCGAAGGTCGCGTGTCGATCGCGACCGTCGAGCAGACCCTTGTCGCCGACGATGAGGGCCGGCCCGCCGTGGCGCGCATCGTCATCGGCACCCACACGGCTCGCGAGCAGGACCTCAGCGACACCGTCGACCGCCTCGCCGCCAGCGGCGTGGTCGGTCGCGTCGTTTCGGTGCTGCGCGTCGAAGGCACTTGACCCGTAAGAAGGAGAAGCACATGGCACACGTCTGGCAGGGAGTCCTGCGCGAATACGCCGATCGTCTCGGTGTCACCGACGCCTCGACGATCGTGACGCTCGGCGAGGGCGGCACGCCGCTCATTCCCGCCGCCGCGCTCTCGCAGCGCACGGGTGCCGACGTCTACATCAAGTTCGAGGGCATGAACCCGACGGGCTCGTTCAAGGACCGCGGCATGACCGTCGCGCTCTCGCGTGCTGTGGAGCACGGCGCCAAGGCCGTCATCTGCGCCTCGACCGGCAACACCTCGGCATCCGCTGCCGCTTATGCCGCGCACGCGGGCATCACCGCCGCGGTGCTCGTGCCCGAGGGCAAGATCGCGATGGGCAAGCTCAGCCAGGCCGTCATCCACGGCGGCCGGCTCATCCAGGTGCGCGGCAATTTCGACGACTGCCTCGAGATCGCCCGCGAGTTGGCCGACCACTACCCGGTGCACCTCGTCAACTCCGTCAACCCCGACCGCATCGAGGGACAGAAGACCGCGGCCTACGAGGTCGTCTCGCAACTGGGTGATGCCCCCGACTTCCACCTCATCCCGGTGGGCAACGCGGGCAACTACACCGCGTACTCGCGCGGGTACCGCGAAGAGGTCGCCCGCGGCGCCTCGACGAAGGTGCCGCGCATGTTCGGTTTCCAGGCCGAGGGCTCCGCCCCGCTCGTGCGCGGCGAGGTCGTGCGCCACCCCGAGACCATCGCCTCGGCGATCCGCATCGGTAACCCGGCCTCGTGGGAGCTCGCCCTCGAGGCGCGCGACGCGACCGACGGCTGGTTCGGCGCGATCGACGACGCCCGCATCCTCGCGGCGCAGAAGCTGCTGGCCAGCACGGCCGGCGTCTTCGTCGAGCCCGCATCGGCGATCGGCGTGGCCGGTCTGCTCGATCGTGCCGAGGCCGGCGTGATCCCCGGCGGCGCGAAGATCGTCATCACGGTCACGGGCCACGGCCTCAAGGACCCGCAGTGGGCGTTGCGCAACGCCGACGGCAGCGCTGTCGAGCCGACGGTCGTCGACGCGACCACCAGCGAGGTCGCGGCCGTCCTCGACCTGGCATGAGCGTGGCAGCCGCCGAGCGCACCGTCGCGGTGCGCGTGCCCGCGACCAGCGCCAACCTCGGTCCGGGCTTCGACACCCTCGGCCTCGCGCTGAGCACCTATGACGAGCTGCTCGTGACGGCACTGCCCGAACCCGGGTTGGAGATCGTCGTGACGGGGGAGGGCGCGGGCGAGGTGCCCACCGACGCGTCGCACCTCGTCGTGCGCTCGATGGCCTACGCGTTCGAGGCGGCTGGTCGCCCGATGCCCGGCATCCGCCTGGTCGCGCACAACACGATCCCGCACGGGCGCGGCATGGGCTCGTCGGGTGCCGCGGTCGTCGCGGGCCTGCTCGCGGCGAAGGGTCTGCTCGCCGGCGACGTCGCGCTCACTCCCGACGTGCTGCTGCGACTGGCGACCGAACTGGAAGGGCACCCCGACAACGTCGCGCCCGCCCTGTTCGGGGGCCTCACGATCGCGTGGATGGACGAGAACGGGCCGCAGCACAAGAAGCTGCTCGTGCACCGAGGCGTCGCTCCAGTCGTCTTCGTGCCCGACTTCACGATGTCGACCTCGGTCGCTCGCGGTCTGGCCCCGTTGCAGGTGCCCCGCGAGGATGCCGTGTTCAACGTCTCGCGCTCGGCGCTGCTCATCGCGGCGCTGACGCAGAGCCCCGAGCTGCTGATGGCGGCGACGGAAGACAAGCTGCACCAGTCGTACCGTGCGCAGGCGATGCCGGCGACCGACGCCCTGGTGCGGGAACTGCGCGCCCGCGGGTTCGCCGCGGTCGTCTCGGGGGCGGGGCCCAGCGTGCTCGTGCTCGCCGACGGTCCGGGACAGCGCCTGGCGGCAGCCGAGGTCGCGGCATCCGTCTCGGACACCCCGTGGGAGCCGCGTATGCTCGCCGTCGACGTCAAGGGTGGTACAGTGAGGAACCATACGGAGGGTGCCACGGCGTGACCGTGAATCTGGCCTCCGTCGCAATTCTGCGAACCACCGCATAAACCTCCCGTTGCGCCATCGCCCGTCTCAGTGGACGTGCGTGCGCAGATGGGAACGGTTGCGCCTGTCGTGGACGGCGCGATGCGGACGGTCCCCGTCCACATGCCTATGAAGGAGAACTCGTGGAGTCCCTCTCCGAGATCCAGACCGAGAACACCGAGAACACCGAGAACGTCGAGAACACGGAAGCCGTCAGCGTCGCCGCTGCAGCCGAGGTGATCGACACGCCGACCGACGAGACCATCGTCGCCGAGGAGGCCGCCGACGACGCACCGGAGGCGCCTGCGGCCGATGCTGCCGCGGCCGTGCAGACCGAGGCGCCTGATGTCGAGGTGCCCACCGATGCTGCAGCGCCCGATGCTGCAG
>CAUPYO010000151.1:0-5866 GCA_963515565.1 uncultured Microbacterium sp. | reverse complement strand
CTTCAGGATAACCCGGTCCGCGGACACAAGAAGGTTCTGCTGGCGTCGCCCCGTGGGTACTGCGCCGGCGTCGACCGCGCGGTCATCGCCGTCGAGAAGGCGCTGGAGCGCTACGGCGCGCCGGTGTACGTGCGCAAGCAGATCGTGCACAACATCCACGTCGTCACCGAACTGGAGGCGAAGGGTGCCATCTTCGTCGAGGAAGTCGACGAGGTGCCCGAAGGATCGCACGTCGTCTTCAGCGCGCACGGTGTCTCACCGGCGGTCGTGGATGCGGCATCCGATCGAGGGCTGCAGGCCATCGACGCCACCTGCCCGCTTGTGACGAAGGTGCACCGCGAAGCCGTCCGATTCGCTCGCGACGACTTCGAGATCCTCCTCATCGGTCACGAGGGGCATGAAGAGGTCGAGGGCACGGCGGGCGAGGCTCCCGACCACGTGACCGTCGTCAACTCGCCGCTCGAGGCCGACCGGGTGGTGGTCAAAGACCCGTCGAAGGTGGTCTGGCTGTCGCAGACGACGCTCTCGGTCGACGAGACGATGGAGACCGTACGGAGGTTGCGCGAGCGCTTCCCGCAGCTGCAGGATCCGCCGTCCGACGACATCTGCTACGCCACCCAAAACCGCCAGGTGGCCATCAAGAAGGTCGCCAAGGATGCCGACCTCGTCATCGTGGTCGGCTCGTCGAACTCGTCGAACTCGGTGCGCCTGGTCGAAGTGGCGCTGGAGTACGGCGCCAAGGCCGCCTACCGGGTCGACTACGCGCACGAGATCCAGCAGGCGTGGCTCGACGGCGTCGAGACCGTGGGCGTGACCAGCGGTGCGTCGGTGCCCGAGGTGCTCGTGCAGGAAGTGCTCGCCGACCTTGCCGGTGCCGGCTATGCGGATGTCGAGCAGGTCCGCACCGCAGAGGAGGACCTCATGTTCTCGCTGCCCAAGGAGTTGCGTCAGGACGCGACCGGGCGACGCGACGACCGGGCGTTGGGCGGGCGGTCGCGCTCGTGACCGACCCGCGCACGCCCGGGACGCCCGCGCAGACCCCGCGCCCCCGTCCGCAGTATGGCGAGTACGCCACGCCGGAGGAGCAGCGGGCCCGCATCCAGAATCCTCCCGCCGACGCGCCCCACCCTCACGCCGTGCTGCCCCATACGGCGCCCTCGCACATGCCGCCGCCCACGGCGCCCGCCACGACGGCGGCCGCGCGACCCACCCGCACCGCGGACCGCATCATCACTTTCGCCCTGCTCGTCTACGGACTCGTGACCGTGCTGAGCGCGGTGCCGCAGCTGTGGGATTTCACCGGATTTGCGCAGACCTGGATGCGCGTCGCCGGGATCGACGCGACCTTCACCAACACGGCGCAGGGCGAGGTGTGGGGCCGTATCGCCGCGCTCGTGTTCATCGGCGGCTGGCTGCTGACCGCCGTCTTTTCGTGGTTCTCGCTGGCGGCGCGCCGATTGAGCTGGTGGATCCCTCTGGTGGGGGCGATCGTCACGTTCATCATCGCCACGGTGTGCCTGACGGTTCCGCTTCTGGGCGACCCCGCGATCGTGAGTCACTTCGCGCGATGAGCGACACCGGCATCCTTCTGGCCGTCTGCGTCGTGCGGGCACTCCGACCGGATGCCGGATCGCTCGGCGTGACGGCGATCGACAAGACAGCGGTCGATGGCCCGGTGCGCCTCGGACGCTACGGCGCCTACGCCGACGTCCAGGCGAACCGAAAGCACCACGGCGGCCTCGACAAGGCGCTCTACGCCTATGCACAGCACGACGCCGACTTCTGGTCGGAGCAACTGGGTGCGCCATTGCCGGCGGGGTGGTTCGGTGAGAACCTGCGCGTGGACGGCCTCGACGTCAACCGGTCGCGAATCGGTGAGCGCTGGCGAATCGGGAAGACGGCGGTGGTGGAGGTCACCATGCCTCGGACGCCCTGCCAGACGTTCGCGCGCTGGGTGCGTACCGTCGACCGTGCGGCCGAGCGTGGCTGGGTGCGTCGCTTCTCGACCGAGCGTCGCCTGGGTCCCTACTTGCGCGTCGTCCGGACTGGATCGGTCCGCGCGGGCGATCCCATTTCCGTGATCCACGTGCCGGAGGGTGCGCCCGGGCTGTTGGACGCGTACGTCGATCCCGCCTGACTCCCAGCAGCAACGCGAAGCGCCCCGGAACCGAACGGTCCCGGGGCGCGTGTCGTGGTGCGATCAGAGGCTGATCGAGCGTCCCGCGGAGCCCAGCTGCTGGGTTGCCTCGACGACGCGAGCGGCCATCGCCGACTCGGCGACCTTGCCCCAGGCGCGCGGGTCGTAGGCCTTCTTGTTGCCCACCTCGCCGTCGACCTTGAGCACGCCGTCGTAGTTGCTGAACATGAACCCGGCGACCGAGCGCGTGAAGGCGTACTGGGTGTCGGTGTCGATGTTCATCTTCACGACACCGTTGGCGACGGCGGTGGCGATCTCCTCGGGAGTCGATCCGCTGCCACCGTGGAACACGAGGTCGAGCGGCTTGACGCCGGTGCCGAACTTCTCGGCGATGCCGGCCTGGATCTCACCGAGCAGCTCGGGACGCAGCTTCACGTTGCCCGGCTTGTAGACGCCGTGGACGTTGCCGAAGGTGAGCGCGGCGATGTAGCGGCCGTTCTCACCGAGGCCGAGAGCCTCGACGAACTTCGAGACATCGGCGGTGGTCGTGTAGAGCGCCTCGTTCGAGCCCTCGTGCTTGACGCCGTCCTCCTCGCCGCCGACGACACCGATCTCGACCTCGAGGATCGCGTTGATGTTCTTCATGCGGGGCAGGAGTTCCTTGGCGATCTCGATGTTCTCATCGAGGGGCACGGCCGAGCCGTCCCACATGTGCGACTGGAAGATGGGGTTGCGGCCGGCGCGGACCTCTTCCTCGGATGCCGCGATCAGCGGCAGCACGAAGTCCTCCAGCGCCGGCTTGGGGCAGTGGTCGGTGTGCAGGGCGACCGTGATCGGATAGTTCTTGGCGACCTCGGTCGCGAACTTCGCGAACGCGAGCGCGCCCGTGGCGCGGCCCTTAACCGTGTGGCCGGCGAAGTAGTCAGCGCCACCGGTGGTGACCTGGATGATCCCGTCGGATCCGGCTTCGGTCAGGCCCTGCAGGACGGCGTTGATCGACTGCGAGCTCGCGGCGTTGATCGCGGGGAATGCGTATCCACCGACCTTCGCGCGGTCCAGCATCTCGGCGTATTGCTCAGGGGTGGCGACTGGCATTTCTGCTCCTCAGTTCTGCGGGGATTCCTGAGTCAGCCTATCGAAGCGTCGAGCAGGTCTGTGTGGCCGTGACCGGGCAAAAGGGGCGGCGTCGTTTGTGCGGAGTGAAAGAAATCCGGTTCCTTCACGAGACCGTCACCGAAATCTCCCCGGGCGTCGCGCGTGCCGCCCTAGGCTGGCGACATGGTGAGTTTGACCGCGGATATGAGCCCTTTGCACCCCGACCGCAACCTTGCGATGGAGCTGGTGCGCGCGACGGAGGCTGCGGCCATCCGATCGGTCCCTTTCATCGGACGGGGGCAGAAGGAGAAGGCTGACGGGGCGGCGGTGGACGCGATGCGTGCGTTCCTCAACACGGTCGACTTCGACGGTGTGATCGTCATCGGTGAGGGCGAGAAGGACAACGCGCCCATGCTCTTCAACGGTGAGCACGTCGGCACCGGTCGCGGGCCGCAGTGCGATGTCGCGGTAGATCCGATCGACGGCACCACTCTGACGGCCGAGGGGCGCAACAACGCGCTCTCCGTGCTCGCCGTGTCCGACCGGGGTTCGATGCTCGATGCGTCGAGCGTCTTCTACATGGACAAGATCGTGACGGGCCCCGCGGGAGTCGGCGTCGTCGACATCCGTCTTCCCGTAGCCGAGAACATCCGCCGCCTGGCCAAGGCCCTCGACAAGCCCATCGACGAGCTCGTCGTCTCGGTGCTCAACCGTCCCCGGCACGCGCGACTCATCGAAGAGATCCGCGCGGCCGGTGCGGGCACACGGCTGATGAGCGACGGCGATGTCGCCGGTGGCATCAACGCCGCCCGTCACAACGCCCGCACCGACATGTGCATCGGTATCGGCGGAAGCCCGGAGGGAGTCGCGACGACCTGCGCGATCAAGGCGCTCGGTGGCCACATCCAGGGGCGGTTGTGGGCGCGCGACGACGACGAGAAGCAGCGCGGAATCGACGCCGGACTGAAGCTCGACGACTACGTCTATGAGGCCGACGAACTGGTGAAGGGTCGCAACACGATCTTCGTCGCGACCGGCGTCACCAACGGCGAGCTCGTTGCCGGGGTCCGACGTGATGGAGACTTCGTCTACACCGAGAGCGTCGTGCTGCGGGGAGCCTCCGGAACCCTTCGCCGCATCTCGTCCGAGCACCTGACCTCGAAGTGGCTCTGATCGACCGATAGTCACAACTCGGCCGCAACGCGCGGCGCGTGCAGGACAGGATCAGGCGGGCTCTGGCAGAATGTGGAGCGGTGTCACCGGCGACACACACGTCGTCCACGTAGTCCGGGGGTCACATGTCCGCAGCATCGAGCAGTCCCAGAACGGGGCAGGTCAGCGTTACTGCAGACCCCGCGCGTCGCCCCGATGTTCTGTTGCGACGGAGGATGCCGGAGGGCCACCAGGTGAGTGCATGGTGGATGATCGGCGCTTTCGTGGGTGTCTCGATCGCTGTGGTCGCTTTGCTGAACCTGTTCCCCGCCTGAGTCTCGCCGCCCCGTTCACAGGCGGTCTCGCAGGCCCCCCAGATCTGCCGACAGCGGTTCGGCGAGTTCGGGGGCGATGAGTTTCCGCGGCGTCTTTTCGATCAGTTCCGGCGACGCGACCGCCTCGAGCTTCGTCTCGTCGATTCCGGGGAACTTCCGTGCCGTCACCAACACACGCGTCTCGAGCGAACCCGCGAAACGGTTGTAGCTGTCGACCGTGCGCTCGATCGCTCGGCGCAGGTCGTCGGCGTGGCCAGCCACGCTTCCCAGGCGCTGATACAGCTCGGTGCCGAGGTCGAAGAGCCGTCGCGCCTCGGTGGAGACATCCTGTTGCGTCCAGGTGTAGGCGACGGTCTTCAGCACCGCCCAGAGGTTGACGGGGGACGCCAGCGCGACGCGCTTGCCGAAGGCGTAGTCGAGCAGAGCGGGGTCTTCGTCGAGCGCCGTCGCCAGCAGAGCCTCGTTCGGCAGGAAGCAGACGACGAACTCGGGGCTCGAGTCCAACCCGCTCCAGTAGGCCTTCTTGGCGAGGGCGTCGACATGCGCGCGCACGGCCTTCACGTGGCGTTGGAGGAGCTGACGGCGCCGCGCGCCGTCTTCGCCGTGTGCGGTGACCGCTATCGCGGACGCTTCCAGGTAGGCGTCGAGCGGGACTTTCGCATCGACGGCGAGCGACTTGCCGCCGGGAAGGCGAACGATCATGTCGGGGCGGCCCTCACCGGAGTGCGATTTCACCGCTGACTGCAGGTCGAAATCGACGTAGCGTGTCAGCCCGGCCGACTCCACGACGCGCCGAAGTTGCGTCTCACCCCAGACGCCGCGGGTGGCGTTGGAGCGCAGGGCGCCGGCGAGTGACTCGGTCGTCGCGCGCAACACCTCGTCGGATGCCTGCGCGAGACGCAACTGCTCGGCGAGAGAGCCGTACTGCGTCTGGCGGTCGCGCTCGAGGTCTGTCACCTTCTGCTGCATCGCCTGCAACGACTCCTGCACCGGCGCCAGAGCCCGCAGCACGAGTTGTTCGCGTCGCTCGCGCTCCTGTTGCGCGCTCTGGTCGGAGCGCACCTGCGCGCTCAGCTCGCGGGCGAGTGTCCGCTGCTGCTCGAGCTGGTCCGCGAGCGAACGGGCCGAGGCTTCCGCCCCGCCGACG
>CAUPYO010000150.1:0-5870 GCA_963515565.1 uncultured Microbacterium sp. | reverse complement strand
CTCGTAGCTGGTGATACGTCCGTGGCGCATCGACTCCGAGGTGTGCGGCGATGATCTGCGCGGTCTCCGCCGCGCGCGACAGATCGCTCGCCGACACCACGACCGGACCCGCTCCCACGAGATCGCCGTGCAGGCGCTCGGCGAGCTCTCTCGCCTGAGCGCGCCCGGTGTCATTGAGGCCGATGTCGGTGGAGCCCTGAATGCGCCCCGCCGCATTCCAGTCGGTCTCACCGTGGCGCACGAGGATCACAGTCGTCACCGTTCGAGCCTAGGTGAGTGCGGCGCAGGCTCAGCGCGCCGCGGGCAGGGCTTTTGCGAAGACCTGCAAGACCTCGGTCGTTCCGGCATCGATCTTGACGGTGGCGTGCACGTCGCCCCGCGTCTGCCCACGGTTGACGACGACGATGGGCAGCTTTCGCCGGCGGGCGCGCTCGAGCAGACGGATGCCGGAGTTGACCACGAGCGAGGAACCGGCGACGATCAGCGCGTCGCTGGTCTGGACCAGCTGCTCGGCCTCGGCGAACTTCGTGACCGGGATGTACTCGCCGAAGAACACGACGTCGGGCTTGAGCATGCCGCCGCAGACACTGCACGCGGGCACGATGAACCCCTCGCTCGAGGCGGGGAGCACATCGCCGTCGGGTCCGAGCTCCACGGCATCCGGGACGGTGATCCAGGGATTGGCGGCCTCGACGCGGGCGCCGATATCGCGACGGTCGAACACCTGCCCGCAGTGCGTGCAGAGCACCCGCCGCATCGTCCCGTGCAGCTCGACGACCCGCAGGCTGCCAGCGCGCACATGCAGTCCGTCGACGTTCTGGGTGATGACGCCGGTGGCTACTCCCGCCGCCTCCAGCGCGGCGAGGGCGCGATGGCCGCCGTTGGGGTGCGCGGCGGCGAAAGCACGCCAGCCGAGATGGCTGCCGACCCAGTAGCGCTGCCGCGACGCTGCGTGGGAAAGGAATTGCTGCGCGGTCATCGGGGTGCGCGTCGGTGCCCCTTGCCCTCGGTAGTCGGGGATGCCGGAGTCGGTCGAGACCCCCGCGCCCGTCAGCACCGCAATGCGTCGGCCCGCGAGCGCATCGACCGCGCGGGCGACCGCGGCGGCCGTATCGGGATCGAAGTCGGGGGACACCCCGGATGTGCGATCAAGAACCGTCGACATGGCGCCCTCCCTCCGTCGGTGTCTTTTCGAGCCTACGCGCTTCCTTTTTCGCGGAGGTTACGCGTCAGGGGCGGCACCCGGCATCCGATGGTGCATGACAGCATGGACCCATGCCTGTCGTGCGCATCGACGACCCCGCGGACGAACGTCTGGCGGACTACCGCGACCTCACGGACGTCGCGCTCCGGCGCGTTCTCGAACCCGCCGGCGGTCTGTACATCGCCGAATCGGCCAAGGTCATCTCCCGCGCCCTCGCCGCCGGTCATCGCCCCCGCTCGCTGCTGGTGCAGGAGAAGTGGCTCGCCGACACCGCACACCTCGCGGCCGACGCACCGGTCTACGTCGTCGCCGACGACGTGGCCGAACGTCTCACGGGGTATGCGGTGCATCGCGGGGCACTGGCGGCCATGCACCGACCACCGCTCGCGGACGTCGCTGACGTGGTCGCCGATGCCCGCCTCGTGCTGGTGCTCGAAGACATCGTCGACCACACCAACGTCGGCGCGGCCTTCCGGGCGGCGGCGGGTCTCGGCGCCGACGCCGTGCTCGTGACGCCGCGGTGCGCCGACCCGTTGTATCGCCGGAGCGTGCGCGTGAGCATGGGCACGGTGTTTCAGGTGCCCTGGACCCGGTTGCCCGAGGAAGCGGACGGCGGGTGGACGGCCGGTCGCAACCTGCTGCACGGGGCGGGGCTGCATCTGGCGGCTCTGGCGCTCGCCGACGGAGCGGTGGCGCTCGATGCGTTCGCGGCCGCGCGGCCGCCGCGGGTGGCGTTGCTGATGGGTGCCGAGGGCGACGGTCTCTCCCGACGTGCCCTCGCCGCCGCCGACACGGTCGTCACGATCCCGATGGCGGGTGGCGTCGACTCGTTGAACGTGGCATCCGCCGCCGCTGTCGCCCTGTGGGCGCTGCGGTGATCTGTTCCGGCTAGACGTTCGCGCCGGGACCGGCGGAGCGATCACGCGCCGGGGCCTCGACGGTCACCGGCAGAGGTTCGGGACGCTTCGCTGTGATGTTGTCACCGGAGGACTGGTGGCGCACGCGCCGCAGCACCCACGGCACGAAGTGCGTGCGTGCCCAGACGAGATCGTTCGTGCGTGCCTCTCGCCAGGTGAGTGCGGGGATGGGATCGGGCTGCATCGGCTGCAGATCGTTCGGCACGTTGAGCGCGCGCAGCACCATGCGCGCGATCTCGTGGTGTCCGAGAGCGTTGTAGTGCAGACGATCATCGTCGAAGAATCGCATGTCCTGCACCTCTTTGAGCGCCCACTGATCCGCGACGATGCAGTCGTAGCGGTCGGCGATCGCCCGGATGTTCTCGTTGTAGATCGCCACCCGCCCGCGGATGCCGCGGAACACCGGCGTGAACTCCGTGTCGACGCCGGTGAAGACCACGAGGTTCGCACCCTGCGAGCTCAGGCGTGCCACCGCGTCCTCGAACTGCTGCGCGACCGCATCCGGGTCGCCGTTGGGCCGAAGGACGTCGTTGCCGCCCGCGGAGAAGGTGACGAGATCCGGCTTCAGCGCCAGAGCGGGTTCGACCTGGTCGGCGATGATCTGCGCGATGAGCTTGCCGCGGACGGCGAGGTTCGCGTAGGCGAAATCATCGACCTGCGACGCCAGCACCTCGGCGACGCGGTCGGCCCAGCCGCGATGGTCCCCGGCCGTTCCCGGGATGGGGTCGCCGATCCCTTCGGTGAACGAATCGCCGATGGACACCATCCGGCGCCAGGGGTGAGCGGACTCGTTCGCCACGGAGGGGGAGCGGGGCTCGTCGGCATCGGGCTCGTTCGTGTGCATGACTCTCCTGACTCGTGGTCTTCTTCGAGGCTACCGGCACCGGACCGACTCCGCCGAGGACGGGAGTGGGGGAGGTGTCGCTTAGGGTTTCAGTCGTGGATGGGACGGACGAGCGAGAGCAGGAGCACTTCGGTAGCTTCGCCGCCGAGCATCTCTCACCCGCCTTCCCCCAGCGCGCACCCTGGGGAACGGCGCAGAACCTGCGTGCCTGGCAGGCCGAAGCGCTGGAGACCTACTTCGACTCCGACGGCCCGGACGGTCCCGGCGGGGGACCGCGCGACTTCCTCGCCGCCGCCACCCCCGGCGCCGGAAAGACCACCTTCGCCCTGCGTCTGGCCAGCGAGTTGCTTCGGCGGGGCATCGTGAACCGACTGGTCGTGGTCGCGCCGACCGAGCATCTGAAGACCCAGTGGGCGGATGCGGCGGCGCGCGTGGGCATCCGCCTCGACCCTCGCTTCAGCAACCGTCACGCCGCGCCGGCGCGGCACTTCCATGGCGTGGCGGTGACCTATGCGCAGGTGGCGGTGAAATCCTCTGTGCACCAACGGCTGACCATGGACGCGCGAACACTCGTGATCCTCGACGAGGTGCACCACGGCGGCGATGCGCTGAGCTGGGGCGACGCTCTGCGCGACGCGTACGGGCGCGCGACGCGGCGACTGCTCCTGTCGGGCACGCCGTTTCGCAGTGACACCGCGCCGATCCCGTTCGTGGAGTACCACCCGAACGACAAGGGCATCCGTCTTTCGCGCACCGACTACAACTACGGATACGGGCGGGCGCTCGCCGACGGCGTCGTGCGGCCGGTGCTCTTCCTCGTCTACGCCGGCAAGATGCGCTGGCGCACGAAGGCCGGCGACGAGCTCGAAGCGCACCTCGGGCAGGACAACACGAAGGATGTCACCTCGCAGGCCTGGCGGACGGCCCTCGATCCGGAAGGCGACTGGATACCCGCCGTGCTCCGCAGCGCCGACCGCCGGCTCACCGAAGTACGCCAGGATGTGCCGGATGCCGGTGGTCTTGTGATCGCGACCGATCAGACAGCCGCACGGGCATATGCGGCCATCCTGCATTCGATCACCGGCGAAGCGCCCACAGTCGTCCTTTCCGACGACAAGGCGGCTTCCGGACGCATCGAGACCTTCGCCAACGCGACGACGCGGTGGATGGTGGCGGTGCGGATGGTGTCGGAAGGCGTCGACGTGCCGCGGCTCTCCGTGGGCGTATACGCGACGAGCGCGTCGACCCCGTTGTTCTTCGCCCAGGCGATCGGCCGCTTCGTCCGCGCACGTCGGCGGGGCGAGTCGGCATCCGTGTTCCTGCCGAATGTCCCGGTGCTCTTGACGCTCGCCGGTGAGATGGAGCGTGAGCGCGATCACGCGCTCGACCGGGAGAGCACCGGCGACGACGGCCTCGAAGACACGCTGCTGGCCGAGGCCGAGCGAGAGGACAAAGCGTCGGACGAGCTCGAGCAGGAGTTCTCGTACCAAGCTCTCGGTTCGGTCGCTCACTTCGATCGCGTGCTCTACGACGGCAAGGAGTTCGGGCAGCTCGCGGTTCCCGGAACGCCCGAGGAAGAGGAGTTCCTTGGCCTTCCTGGACTCCTCGAACCCGAGCATGTGCACGAGCTGCTCATGCAGCGCCAGTCGCGCCAGAGCCGCCATCGCCGCGCACGAGAGGCCAGCGAAGGCGCCGTCGCCACCGACGCTCCGGATGCCGCCGACACGGGTTTGCCGCCGGCTCTGCATCGCACGCTGCGCGAGCAGCGACAACTGCTGAACAGCCTGGTCGGTCTCTACGCACGCCAGAGCGGGGAGCCGCATGGAGCGGTGCACGCCGAGCTTCGTCGCATTTGCGGCGGCCCCGAGGTCGCCCGTGCCACCGTCGCCCAGCTGCAGTCGCGCATCGAGGTGCTGCGGGCGCGCGTGCGTTCCTGAGCCGCCTCGCTCGCGGCGTGCCGCGCCGCGTACACTCGCGCCATGCGCAGCGAGTACTCCTTCACGTCGCGCTGGGTCGCCCCGGTGCCGGCGGCGCACTGCTGGGCGCTTCTCGAGGAGAGCCTGCGGACGGGCGAGGTGCCCTGGTGGCCCGCGGTGCGAGTCGATCCGCTCCCTGATGCGCCGGCCGTCGGCCGGACGGTGCGATTGGTGGTTCGCAGTCCGTGGGGGTACGAGCTGCACCTGTCGCTCACACTCACCGCGCTCACGGCCCCGCACCTCATCGCCGCCGACAGCACCGGCGATCTGGTCGGTCGCGGACGCCTGGAGCTGAACGAGCGCGGCGCGGCCGGCAGTGCACTGACCTGGACATGGGAAGTCACTCTCACCCGGACCTGGATGCGGATCGTGAGTCCGCTCCTGCGTCCGGCATTCGTCGCCGCCCACACTCTGGTGATGCGCCGCGGCGAGCGCGGACTGAGAGCGGCGATCGCTGAGCGTTCGGAGCTCCGAAATGCTGGCAATCCCGCTGTCCGGCGCGGCTCGCCGCGGGCACGGCGCTACCGTGGAATCCCGTGACCGAGCCCGCCGAGCCCACTGCCCGAGACCGCCGTCGCTGGGCGCGTTACCTCGTCGATGAGCGCGCGGAGGCGCAGGTCTACCGCGATCTCGCCGAGCGCCGCGACGGGGAGGAGCGCGAGATCCTGCGCGCGCTGGCTGACGCCGAGGGCCGCCACGAAGCGCACTGGCTCGAGCTGCTGGGGGGCGAACCCGCGCGTCTGCCCGCGCCCAGCGTCAGCTCTCGTCTGCTCGGGTGGATGGCGCGGCGATTCGGGTCGATCTTCGTGCTGGCGCTCGCTCAGAACGAGGAGGGGCGCTCGCCGTACGACAGCGAGCCGTTCGCCACGGCGCGCATGGTCGCCGACGAGACGATCCACCGCGAGGTGGTGCGCGGACTCGCTGCACGG
>CAUPYO010000149.1:0-5871 GCA_963515565.1 uncultured Microbacterium sp. | reverse complement strand
GTTCAACAGCGCGCGCAAATGGAGTGCGGTCACCTTCGACAACGCGGAGGCCGCGGGAGCCGGCGGGGAGCCGGCATCGGGGTGGTGGGTGCTGGGCGCCCCGGAGCTGGTGCTGCACGGTTCCGCGGCGCATGCCGTCGAGCTTTCCCGGGCGGCGGAGATCGCAGACCGAGGCCTCCGAGTGCTGGTTCTAGCTCACACCACTGAACAGCTCGTCGATGATCGTCTTCCCGCCGATCTGGTGGCCGTGTCGCTGCTCACGTTCCGCGAGCACGTCCGCGCGGATGCCGCCGAGACGCTCGCCTACTTCCGTGCGCAGGGGGTGGGACTCCGGGTCATCTCCGGCGACAACCCGCGCACGGTCGCGGCCGTGGCACGAGAAGTGGGTTTCGAAGGCGCGGGAACCGGTTACGACGCGCGTTCTCTTCCCGAGGACATCGACGAACTCGGCGAAGTACTCGAACGCGAGCACGTGCTGGGGCGCGTCACGCCCGAACAGAAGAAGGCCATCGTTCTCGCACTCCAGAAGCGCGGCCACGTGGTCGCAATGACGGGTGACGGCGTGAATGACGCGCTGGCTCTGAAGAACGCCGACATCGGTATTGCGATGGGGTCCGGGGCGGCCGCGACGAGAGCGGTGTCGCGTCTGGTGCTGCTCGACGGACGCTTCTCCCGGCTTCCCGGGGTCGTTGCCGAAGGCCGACGGGTGATCGCGAACGTCGAGCGGGTCTCCAACCTCTTCCTGACCAAGACGGCCCAGGCGGTCACGATCTCGCTCATCGTCGGGATCCTGCTGCTGCAGTACCCGTTCCTGCCGCGCCAGCTGTCGTTCGTGAGCGCTCTCACCATCGGCATCCCTGCGTTCTTCCTCGCTCTGATGCCGAACAAGCGTCGTTATCGCTCGGGCTTCCTCAAGCGTGTGCTGTTCTTCTCCATCCCGACCGGCATGATCATCACCGCCTCGATCCTCTCCGTCTACAGCCTCGCGATGTTCGGTCCGGACGGGGGAGCTGCCGCCGGCGACCGGCTCGGCGCCGCACGCACCGCGGCCACGCTCACGATCCTGCTGCTGTCCCTGTGGGTCCTGACGGTGCTGGCCCGGCCGCTGGACCGATGGCGGCTGCTCATCGTCGCATCGATGCTCGCGCTGACGGCGCTGGTGTTCCTCGTGCCCTTCGCGCGCGAGTTCTTCGCACTGTCGCTGCCGAGCGGTGTTCTTCTCCTGGTCTCCCTCGGTGTCGTCATCGTCGGCGGATGCCTCGTCGAGGCCCTTTACCTCGTCCTCAAACGTCGGGGCCTGGTCTCTGAACGCGAGTGACGAAGCGCGACCCGGCGTTCGCGGATTCCACGCGCCGGGCGACTGTGATCACGCGGTGAACAGAGCCGCGAGGGTGTCGAGATCGCGCTGCACGGCGGCGACGTCGCGCTCGAACTGCTCATCGGAGAGGTCGCGTTGCCGGACGGTGAAGACGATCTCGGCGCCGTCGGGATGTGCGATGACTCTGACGGGGTTGTTGACGAGCTGGCCGGTGGGCAGTCGCACATCGTGGTCGAGGATGCCGAACGGGTTGCGCGGAGCGAAGGAAACCGTGACTCGTCCCATGGGGGAGTCCACGACGAGAGTGTCGCCGTCTTTCGTGACCGCGCTCTGCGCGAGGCCGCTCGCCCACGCCGGGAGGTTGTCGGCCTCGGCGGCGAACGCGTAGACCGTTTCGGGGGTCGCGGGGATCACCCGGCTCACGTGCCTGCTTGTCATACCGAGAGTCTGGCGCGTCATTCGTCCGGCGCCTACTACCCCACCGGTCTCGCCGCTAGTCTCGCAAGGGTCACCGTCCGCACTCCTCGTCCCGCCAAGAATGGATCGACCCGATGGTTCCCTCGCCGGTCCTGCTCGCCCTGGTCGTGGCCGGCGTCCTACTTCTTCTCGCCGCGCTGAACGGTCTGCTCGCCGCGATGTCGCCTGCGGCCGCCGAGTGGCGGGACCATCGTCACGAGGTTCTGTTCGTCGTCAGCGAGCGGCGGTGGGTTCGCATCCTGCTGAGATCGCTCTCCCTCGTCATCCTGATCGGCGGCGTGATTTCGCTCGTCGTCATCACCTCGTCGACGCGCACGCCCCCGGCAGACCCCACGGGCGGGGCCATCTGCACCGTCCTCGGCACGGCAGGGGTCTTTTTCGTTCACGTCCTGGGGCGGTGGCGGCTCGCGGTGACGCCCGACACCGTCTGGGTCTTCCGCATGATGGGATCGCCCCGTCGCGTGCCGATCGCCGACATCACTCGTCTCGAGAACTACGCCAGCCGATACGGCGGCGTCCAAGCGCGCGTCGGCAAGAAGAAGGTCTTCGCCGCATCCGGGTCGTTCCGCCAGTACGGCAGACTGATCGACCATCTGAGCCTCACCACCCCCGAGGTCTACGCCTCGTGGCGCGGATGAGCGGACGACGACGCGTGCACCGATCCGCCAAGGATGACCGCGATGGCGATGGCGTGAGGAGATAGGCCAGAATCTGATGGAGAGCGTGCAGCAGCCGCTCGGAGGATGACGGAAGGTCGCCGTGCCCTGGACTGTCGCGCTCACGCCGTTCGATGACGCCGATGCCGAACGCCTGCGTCGCGCCCAACGAGAAGAGCTCGACGCGCGCTACGGGTCCGACGATCACGAACCGGGCGTGCCGCCGTCGGCGGCCGACGTGCCGGTCTTCCTTGTGGCACGCGACGGTGATGGCGTACCCCTCGCCTGCGGAGGGCTGCGGCCGCTGACGGACGACGTGCTCGGTCCTGCCGTCGTGGAGATCAAGCGCATGTACGCGGCGCCATCGGCGCGAGGCACCGGTGTGGCCACGGCCATCCTGCGCCGTCTGGAGGACGAGGCTCGAGGTCTCGGAGCGCGTCGCGTCGTCCTGGAGACGGGCACTGCACAGCCCGATGCCATCCGCTTCTATCAGCGTGAGGGCTACTCGCCGATCCCGCGCTTCGGTTCCTACATCGGATCCGACGTGTCGGTGTGCTTCGGTCAGGATCTCACCCCAAGCGGAGGGCGATGTGTCGGTTTCGACGACCAAGGGTGAGCTTCACGAGGCGGTCGTCGATGGGTACGAGAAGCTCGCCCGTGATCTGCGCCGCGTGCCGGCGGAACGGGCTCGAGATCTGACGATGCCGGGCCACGTCGCCGACACAATGATGAGCCCGGTCGATCTGGTCGCCTACCTCATCGGCTGGAACGAGCTCGTTCTCCGGTGGCATCGTCAGCGCGATGCGGGTGTAGAGCCCTCCTTCCCGGCAGAGGGCTTCGCGTGGAACCAGCTGGGGGAGCTCGCGCATCGTTTCTACGCGGATTGCTCGACCCTGTCGTAGGAGGAGCGGGTCGGATGATCCAGCTCAACACGTCGTCGCCGTACGCGAATGCGCGCCGCCGCCTGCGCGCCTGGCTGCGCGAGAACGGCCTCTGACGTGATGCACGCCGCCGATGGCTGATCACAGCTGGCGGCGAACGCCGGCCTACAGCTTCTCCAGCGGGTTGGCGGCGAGCTTCGCGACGACACCGCCCTCGACCAGGCGCCGGGCTGCGGTGTCGGGCTTGCGCGCCCCCTGGTCGACCACGCACGCGCCGAACTCCGCGGCCAGCGCTCCCCGAGGATAGACCGCGAGCACCTCGCGGCGGAAAGATTCGGGAAGCGCCTCCGGTCGGGCTCCCGAGATGTCGAGCCCGGTCGCGATCTCCAGGAGGTAGCCCTCGGCATCCATCGCGGGATCGACCCGCGGCCAGTTGTGGCGGACGATCACCTCGAGCACGCGGGTGCGACGCTCGGCGGGCCATCCCGCGCCGGCCGTCAGCGCAACACCGACGTGACCGCCGGCGTGTTCGTACGAGATGGTGTGATTGTCGAACTCCGCTACGGTGCCGATGTCGTGGAGCACGGCCGAGACGTAGAGCAGCTCGTGATCGACATCCGCGATGCCGTCGAGCCGCGCGAAGGCTTCGGCCCAGATCCACGATCGCAGCGCGTGTGCCGTGAGGGCGGGGGACTGGTAGTGCCTGGCGAGCTCGAGGGCACCCCGCGCGGCGAGGGTGTCGGGCGCGCGGAAGTCGGTGAGGTGCATGCCTCCAGTCTCGCGCGCCCGTCCGCGGAACTCACAGCCGGCATCCAGCCTCGAGGGACCAAAACGGGCGCATCCTCTGTTTGATCAGGTGACGCCGCAGCCAGCGGTGCCGCAGGAGGAGACATCATGTCCAAGGACTACCGCAAGACCCCCGAGGCGCTCCGTCGCCTCACCGATCAGCAGTACCGCGTGACTCAGGATGAGGGAACGGAACCGCCGTTCCGCAACGCCTACTGGGATCTGCACGACGACGGCATCTACGTCGATGTCGTCTCCGGTCAGCCGCTGTTCGCATCGACCGACAAGTTCGACAGCGGCACGGGGTGGCCGAGCTTCACTCGACCCATCGATCCGGATGCGGTGGTCACCACGACCGACCGCACGCTGTGGATGACCCGCACCGAGGTGCGTTCCGCCGGCGCCGGCACCCACCTCGGACACGTGTTCGATGACGGCCCGCGCGACGAGGGCGGCCTGCGCTACTGCATGAACTCCGCCGCGTTGCGCTTCGTGCCCGCCGATGAGCTCATCGCGCGGGGTTACGGTGAGTACCTCGACCGATTCCCCACCCACACCACTACTCAGGAGGATGCACAATGACCAGCGGAGCCAGCGACACCGGAGCCGTGAACCAGCCGGCCGGCACCGAGACCGCGGTTCTCGCGGGCGGATGCTTCTGGGGCATGGAAGATCTGATCCGACGCCAGCGGGGTGTGATCAGCACCCGGGTCGGCTACACCGGGGGACAGAACGACCACGCGACGTACCGGAACCACCCGGGTCACGCCGAAGCCGTGGAGATCGTGTTCGACCCGAGCGTGACGACGTATCGCGACATCCTGGCGTTCTTCTTCCAGATCCACGACCCGTCGACGCTCGACCGCCAGGGCAACGACATCGGCACGAGCTATCGATCGGCGATCTTCCCCGTCACGGCGGAGCAGGAGCGTGTCGCCCGCGACACGATCGCTGACGTCGACGCGTCCGGCCTGTGGCCCGCGCCCGCGGTGACGACCATCGAGCCCCTGGCGCCCTTCTGGGAGGCCGAGCCCGAGCACCAGGACTATCTGCTGCGCTACCCGAATGGGTACACGTGCCACTTCCCCCGCGCCGGTTGGGTTCTACCTGCGCGCGACGCCGCGTCGGCCTGATAGTGCTGTGATCCACTGATGGGGTCGGCGAGGAGCACAATGTCCTCATGGCCGACCCCATCTGGAAGAACGACCCCGACGAGCACGACTTCCCCGCCGCCGGCGATTATCTCGAACTCGTCGCCGCGCCCGATCGCGTCGTCGCGCTGGTGAGCGCTCTGCGTGCGGCGCCCACGGTGTCGAAGAGGGCCAAGGACATCCTCCGGGCCGCCAACCTGCCCCTGCTGCCGACGGACAACCCGCACGTGGCCGACGACCTGCACAAAGTGCGGGCGGGTAAGCCGCTGTCTCCGGTGCTGATCGTGCGCGGCGACCTCACCCAGGGACTGCCGGCACAGATCGCCGACGGCTATCACCGCGTCTGCGCCAGCTGGTACCTCGACGAGAACACGGAGATCCCGTGCCGGCTCGTCGGCCCGTCGGCGTGAGCGGATGAGCCTGCAGACGCTCGCGCTGATCGGCGCCGTCGCCCTGCTCGGCCCGCTGCTCGCGGCGGGCAGCAGGTGGCGCGTTCCCGTCGTGATCGGCGAGCTGGTGGCGGGCATGATCATCGGTCGGACGGGGCTGCACCTCGTCGATACGACCGATGCCACCTTCAGCTTCCTCGCGACGCTCGGGTT
>CAUPYO010000148.1:0-5888 GCA_963515565.1 uncultured Microbacterium sp. | reverse complement strand
CGCAAGCAGCCCATCGTCACGGGCGACCGCGCGCGCGTCGTCGGCGACACCACCGGCGACGACGGTACGTTGTCGCGGATCGTCGGCATCGAGGAGCGGACGTCATTGCTGCGACGAAGCGCGGACGACACCGATCAGGTCGAACGGGTGGTCGTGGCCAACGCCGATCAGATGCTCGTGGTGGTCGCGGCCGCCGATCCCGAGCCGCGGCCGCGCCTGGTCGATCGCTATCTGATCGCTGCGCTCGATGCCGGCATCCGCCCGCTGCTCGTCGTCACCAAGACCGATCTGGCCGATCCGACCCACTTCCTCGCCCATTTCGAGGGTGTGGACGCGTTGGAGATCTTTACCAGCGGACAGGATGAGATGCCCATCGACGAGATCGGTGCACGCCTGGCGGGGCATTCGACGGTGTTCGTCGGCCACTCCGGGGTGGGTAAATCGACACTCGTGAACGCACTCGTGCCGCTCGCGAACCGAGCCACCGGGCACGTCAACGGGGTGACCGGGCGGGGGCGGCATACGTCCAGTTCGACGGTGTCGCTGCGCTACGTCGGCGACGCCGGCACCGGCTGGGTCATCGACACCCCGGGCGTGCGCTCCTTCGGCCTCGGACACGTCGAGCCGGCCAACATTCTGAAGGCCTTCACCGACCTCGCGGCGGTCGCCGACGAGTGCCCGCGCGGGTGCACGCACCTGCCCGATGCCCCCGACTGCGCGATCATCGAGGCCGTCGCCGAGGGGCGCCTCGGCCAGCGCGGTGCGGCACGTTTGGATTCGCTGCAACGACTGCTGTCGACGTTCGCCGGATCGTAGGCTGGTGCCATGACCCGCCTCGAACCCGGCACCCCCGCGCCCGATTTCACCCTCGTCGACCAGGATGAGACGCCCGTCCGTCTCGGTGACCTCCGCGGCGCCCCCGTCATCCTCTTCTTCTACCCGGCCGCCATGACTCCCGGCTGCACCACCGAGGCCTGCGACTTCCGCGACAGCCTCGGGCCGCTGCAGGCGGCGGGCTACACCGTGCTGGGCATCTCGCGCGACGATCCCGCGACGCTGCGCCGCTTCCGTGAACGCGACGGGTTGACCTATGCCCTCCTCAGCGACCCCGACCACGCCGTGCACGATGCCTACGGCGCCTGGGGCGAGAAGATGAACTACGGAAAGGTCGTGGAGGGCGTCATCCGCTCCACGGTGATCGTGGACGCCGAAGGCAACGTGAGCCACGCCCTCTACAACGTGAAGGCGACCGGGCACGTCGCACGCGTGCGGTCGCTTCTCGGGCTGGCCTGATCACGTTCGAGCGGCGTCAGCGCTCCTCTGACGGGCGGCGCGCTGCCGCTCGGCGCACGGCGATGAACAACGCCACCAGCGTGAGCACGGCCGGTGCCGCGGTCGTAGCGGCCGTCAGGGGTGCGGCTGTCGGCCCGGTCGCCGCGCCGAGCGCGACCGCCAGAATGAGCAGTTGGGCCACGATGCCGCCTGAGCGCCCCCACGAATGCCCGAGGAAGACCGCAACCGCGAAGGCGACGAGGGCGAGAGCACCGATCACGGTGAGGACGACCAGCGCCACGGAGCTGACGGCATCGTCGGTGTCGCCCGCGACGAGCGCGACGACCTGCCAACCGGCCAGTACGAAGACGGCGATGCCTTCGAGCCCGAGGAGGGTGGAAGCCACCCGTTCGGCGGTCGTTGTGGTCATGGCGCGCGTCCTCCGTGCAGGCGATACACAGCACACGCCGGGGGAAATGCCGAGTTCACCCTTGATTCATCTGAATGACCATGGGAACATTGAGGTATCCGTGTGCTCCCACAGTGGCGTGGGGCGAGCGTCTGCTCGCACACCATCAGGGTAATCGACGCCCGACGTCACACCCACCCGAACTTCTCATCCCGCATCAAGGAGCACCCCACTATGGATTGGCGCGACAAATCCGCCTGCCTGACCGTCGACCCCGAGCTGTTCTTCCCCGTGGGGAACACGGGTCCCGCCGTCGACCAGATCGAAAAAGCCAAGTCCGTGTGTGCGCGTTGCACCGTCACGGAGGTCTGCCTGCAGTACGCCCTGGAGACCGGACAGGACTCGGGCGTCTGGGGCGGTTTGTCCGAAGACGAGCGCCGCGCTCTGAAGCGTCGCGCTGCCCGCGCGCGCCGCGCGAGCTGACCGACGCGCTGCAGTCCGACGCGCTGCGGTCCACGGGTCGTCAGAGCGGCGGACGCCCGAGGTAGCGCATCGGAATCTCGATGGTCACTTCGGTGCCCGACCCGACGAGCGTGTGCCAGTCGATCGTGCCGCTGAGTTCGCCTTGGATGAGCGTGCGCACGATCTGCGTGCCCAGTCCGCGGCCGACCTGACCTTCCGGCAGCCCTACTCCGGTGTCGCGCACCTTCACACCCAGCTGCTCTTCGGTGCGCTCCGCGATGATCTCGACTTCACCCTCCTGATCGACGAGACCGTGCTCGACGGCGTTCGTGACCAGTTCGGTCAACGCGAGCGCCAGCGGCGTGGCGTATTCGCTGGGCAGCGTGCCGAAGGTTCCCGTCTTGCGGGTGCGCGCCCGCGTGTTCGGTGACGCCGCCACCTCCGCGACGAGCTTGAGCACACGGTCGAAGACATCGTCGAAGTCGACCTTCTGCGCCAGGCCCTCCGACAGCGTGTCGTGCACCACGGCGATCGCTGCGACGCGACGCATCGCGTGGGTCAGCGCATCGCGCGCTTCGTCCGAATGCGTGCGGCGCGATTGGATGCGCAGCAGCGAAGCCACCGTCTGCAGGTTGTTCTTCACGCGGTGGTGGATCTCACGGATCGTCGCATCCTTGGTGATGAGCTCTTGCTCCTGATGCCGGATCTCCGTCACGTCGCGGCAGAGCACAAGGGCGCCGATGCGCGTGCCGTGGTCCTTCAGCGGGATGGTGCGAAGCGAGACGGTGACGCCCCGCGCCTCGACGTCCGCGCGCCACGGCGCACGCCCCGCCATCACGATCGGTAGCGACTCGTCGAAGTCGCGCCCCTTGGGGAGGATGCCGGTCGTCACCTCCAGCAGTGACTCGCCCTCGAGCTCATCGTCGAATCCGAGTCGATTGAATGCGGACAGCGCGTTCGGGCTCGCGAAGGTCGTGACACCGTCGACATCCATCCGGATGAGTCCGTCTGAGGCACGGGGGGCACCACGGCGCGGCGAGGTCGGCGCGGCGAGGTCGGGGAAATCGGCGCTCGCGATCATGCCGAAGAGGTCATCGGCGGCGTCGTTGAACGTGATCTGCTGTCGCGACGGCGTCCGCGCCTCGCCGAGGTTCGTGTGCCGAGTGAGGACGCCGACCACGGCCGGCGGGGTGTGGGGCCCTCCGACGGTCCGCACGATCGGAACCGCACGCACGCGCGTGGGGGTCTCCTCGAACCAGTCCGGCGACGCTGAATCGACGATCGCGATGCGGGTGAAGGCGTCACGCACCTGGGTGCGCCACTGAGGACGCACGAGATCTCCGACGATGTCACGGTAGAACAGTGTCGCCGCGCCGCTGGGGCGGGTGTGGGCGACCGCGATGAACGAGTCGTCGCTCGTCGGCACCCAGATCACGATGTCGGCGAACGCGAGGTCTGCCAGGAGCTGGCCGTCTCCGGCGAGCCGGTGCAGCCACTCGATATCGGCATCCGTCGAGCGGCCCTGGGCATAGACGAGTTCGCTGAGGGTCGACACGCACCCAGCCTAGGCGATCACCTTCTGCGCAGCCCCCGCGTGTGTGCTGGCTCAGACGCGCGCCGCGCCGCGCAGCGCGCGACCCGTGCGACGGCTCCGCCGCTCCGCGTCGATACCCGCTTCGGTGCCCGCGGCCAGCGTGGTGCGTCTCGCTCGGGCGGTGTCACCGCGCGCCGGGACGGGAGGCACGATCGCCTCGCCGACGAGCCGACGTACCGCCGACGACAGCGCCGAGCGGGGCGCCACGCGCCCGACGGGCTGCGCTTGGAGCACGGCGGCATCCGCGGCTTTCGGATCCCACGGGACGAACCAGCTGTCGGAGATGCCGGTGTAGCGCTCGAGCGTGCGGCGCACCTGCGTACGGGCGTCGATCCCGAGGGTCGAGGACCGCGTCTTGTTGACGACGACGTGTATTCGCGCACCGCCGACGGCCGCGCGCAGATCGGCGTACGCACGGACGAATCGTGAGACGCCGACGGGGTCTGCAGAGACCACAGCGATGACCGTGTCGGCGGCCGAGAGCACGGCGAGGGTGGCAGCGTTTCGCCGCGGGCCGTCGAGATCGCTGACGATCTCTTCGTCGCGCTCCAGCGGCGCGGCGATGTCGACGACGACGTCGTCGACCCAGCTACGGCAGTGCGAGAGCGCGCCTTCGACGCGCGCGGACGTCAGCTCGGGCCACCGGCCGGGACGGTTGATGCCGGTGAGCACCGCGACATCTCCCAACGGCACGGAGATGCGCTCGAGCTCGGCCCTCGTGAGGGTGCCGCGCTCGGCCGCCCGACAGGCGGCCGCGAAGCCCGGTCCCTCGTCGGCGAGACCGGTGAGCACAGCCACCGATGGGGCGTGCGTATCGGCGTCGATGAGACCCACACGGCGCCCGTCCCTGGCGAGCTCACCGGCGATCTCGATGGCCAGGGTGGTCCGTCCCGGTGCACCGGCGGCACCCCAGACGGCGATGATGCGCCCGTCGGAGGTCGCCTGCCTGGCCGGAGGTGCGGGCGAGAGGATCTCAGCGGCCGCATCGTCGAGACTGCTCCCGGTGACGCCGAACATCTCGGCGAGTCGTCGGTCGGCGGCACTGTCGCAGAGCGCGACGATACGCACGCCGAATCGATCGCATGCCGTCACCAACTGGGCGCTCAGCGTGTCGCGCGCGGCATCCACGACCAACACATCGGCCCCCGCAAGGGCGCCCAGCAGCTCCGCAGCCTCGCGTCCGGTGATGGCATCGGCGGCGGCCTCGGCCGGGGCGCGGGCCGCGACGACGAGCCGCACGTCGACATCGGCATCCTGCAAGCGCTCGGCGAGTGCGTGCGCTCCGACGCGGTCGGAGGCGATGACGACGCCGAGGGTCATGAGCCGGCCCCCTCCGTCGGCACGATCGACAGGTTCGACCCGTCGGCGACGGCCGCGAGCGCCGCGGCGACATCGGCACGTGCGATGACGATCTCGACCGCCGTGCCGCCGCTTCCCATCATCGTGCGATCACGATCGACGGAGGCGACGGTCGCCGCACCTACGAGGATGCGCGGCGTGTCGAACGCGCCGCGATCGAGGGGCGCCGCCGCCCACACCTCGACGGCCGATCCTGTCGTCACCGACGCGGGCACGTCGCTGGCACTGTGCAGGACGATCGTCGTCGTGCGCGCGCGGGCCGCATCGCCCACGGCGTCGCGCGGAACGAGCTCGCCGGCAGGGATCGTTCTCGTCGCCACCGACCCGGGTTGCAGCGTCGCCGGAGATGCATACGACTCCTGAATCTGCCCGAGCGCGACCTCGACGACGCGGAGATCGTCGGCTTTCACGCTCTGTCCGGGCACGATCGTCGACGCGGCGGCGAAGACCGGAGCGGTCTGGCGGGCGGCGGCGACGACGAACCACACGCCTATGACCGACACGACGATCAGCGCAATGCCGAGCAAGAACCTGAGGTCCGCCCAGAAGGCCCGCGGACGTGGCCGAGCGGAGACGGTGTCGTTCATGAGGACATCGTGACCGATCCGCCCGGCGCGCCGCGTCGGTTATCCACAGCCCGGCGTGGACGGGCAAGCCGCCCCCGGCGGGAACGCATAATGTCCTCATGCCCGATTCGTCCGCCGCCGGCGTGCGCCTGCTCACCCCCGCCCAGGTGGCGGAGATGATGCAACTCGCCGTCGATGAGGTCATCGCCCTCGTGCTCGACGGGCG
>CAUPYO010000147.1:0-5927 GCA_963515565.1 uncultured Microbacterium sp. | reverse complement strand
TTGAAGGCCAGCATGACGATCAGCATCCATCCCCATCCGATCAGCGGCGACGACTCGGCGAGGCCTTGAACGAGCAGGATCGCGCCGGCCAGCGTCGGCAGCAGCGTGACGGCGGAGTAGGGGCGGTCGGCGACCAGGTCCCATCGCGGGCGGTCGACCGCGAAGAACCACGAGCGCCAGACGTACGCGAAGAAGGTCAGCGCCAGCAGCACGAGTCCGACCGCGCCGAGCTGGAAGAAGGCGTCCAGCCACATGTTGTGCGCCTGCGCGACGCTCTGTCCCTGCTCGACGATCCAGCCGTCGAATGCCGGGTCATCGGACAGCCACGGCGACGCGAAGCCCCATCCCGCCAACGGCCGCTCGGCCGCCTTTGCGGCGACGAGAGCCCAGATACCCTCGCGTCCGGTGAGGTCGGCGGAGCGGCCCAGCAACGAGAACAGTGCTTCTCGCGACAGCCAGAATGCGACGAGCCCACCGACGGCCACCAGCGCGTAGACGACGTAGTACCCGGTGCGCTCACCGGCGCGTCGCGTCGTGCGCATGGCGAGCACCGTCGCGAGGACCACGAGCACGGCCCCGGCGGCCAGCCATCCGGTCGCCGAGCCCGCGCGCACGAAGAGAAAGCCCGCGAGAGCGAACCACGCCGCAAGAAGCGTCCGCCGCGGCGCTCCCGACGCGAAGCGGATCGCGAAGACCACCATGGCGAGCAGTGCGACGTACGCGAGAGCCGTGGGATCACCGAAGATCCCCTGCATGCGGCCGCCGCCGAACAGGTGATCGCCCGACCACATCGGCGACGCCTCGTCGACCGGTCCGTCGGGGCGCAGGAACCCCGGAAGCACCGGTCCTCTCCACACCAGCGACACCCACAGCTCGAAGAGGACGGAAAGACTCAGCACCCACTTGAGAGCCGACGCGATCGCCCGAACGAGTTCGCGCCAGGTGAGTACCGAACCGACGAACATCGCCTGCCCCGTCGTGACCAGCAGGAGCACCAGAGTGGCGGCTGTCGTCGGGGGGTGCGCCGTCCACAGCAGGGAGGCGATCGCACAGATCACGTACGACACCGCGAACCACGGCAGTCGCCGCCACTGCACCGGAGGTCGTAGGACGATCCACAGCACGGCCGACGCGATGCCCGTCGCGACGACCACAACGGCCGTCCCGACCACGCCCGCCACCATCAGCCACGACCCGCCGGAGAGGGCGGCCGCGATGACGAAGATGCACCACCCGCGCAGAAGCAGATGGCCCGACGTGGCACGGATCGGCGCGGTCGGCGGCGGTCCGACGGGGTGCTTCGTGTGGACGGCCATGGTCTGATCAGAGTAGCGCGGCAGCGGTTCTAGGCTGGGGGCATGCTGACGCCGATCGCCAACGAACCGCGCGACTATTCGTGGGGCTCCACGACGCTCATCGCCGCCTTGGAAGGCCGCACCCCGACCGGGCGTCCGGAAGCGGAGATCTGGTACGGCGACCACCCGGGATCGCCATCGCGCACCCCCGACGGGCGCACGCTCGATGTCGCCCTCGCCGACGCCGGTCGGCCCGCATTGCCGTTCCTCATGAAGCTGCTTGCCGCGGCATCCTCGCTGTCGATCCAAGCCCACCCCACACGCGCGCAGGCGCGGGAGGGCTTCGCCCGTGAAGAGGATGCCGGCATCGCGCGGGACGCTGCCGAGCGTCTGTACCGCGACGACAACCACAAACCCGAGATCATCGTCGCGGTGAGCGACGAATTCCGCGCCCTCGTCGGTCTGAGGCCGCTGCCCGCGACCCGGCGGCTGCTGGACGCGCTCGGCGAGGGGAGTGCCGTTTCTCAGATCCGCGAGCTTCTCGGCACCGCCGACGGGGGAGCGGCCGCCGAAGCGGCGCTGCGCCGCACGCTCGCCTGGGCCCTGGGTGAGGCGGATGCCGCCCTCGTCGCCGAGCTGACGATCGCCCTGGACCGCGCCGAGAGCGCGGAGTTCGCCGACGAGCTCGCGGTGCTTCGCGCCGCGGCCGCCGACTTCCCCGGCGACGCGGGACTCATCGTCGCGCTGCTCATGAACCTCGTGACGCTGCATCGCGGCGAGGCGCTCTTCGCGCCGGCCGGGGTCTTGCACGCCTACCAGAGCGGCCTCGGCGTCGAACTGATGGCGGCGAGCGACAACGTGATGCGCGGTGGCCTGACCCCCAAGCACGTGGACGTTCCCGAGCTGATGAGCGTGGTGGACGTCACCCCCGGCCCGGCACCCGTCATCCACGGTCGACCGGTCGAAGATGGCGCCGTCGTCGCCTACGACACGCCCGTCGACGACTTCGCGCTGTCCCGGGTGACCGTCGGTGGCGTCGACGAAGTCCGGGTGGCGCTGAGCGGCCCGGCGATCGCCTTGTGCACGGCGGGAACGGTCACCGTCGCCGGCGCGGGCGACGACGCGGTGTCGCTGCGGCCCGGCGCCGCGGTGCACCTCGCCGATGAACGGAGTCTGCGGGTCGTCGGCAGCGGTGAGGTCTTCGTCGCACAGTCCGGCGCCTGACCTTCACGAATTCACGCGTGATGTCTCTGCGACACGCCGTCGGCGCGCCGTGAAGGTTCAATGCCGCGTTGAGGGTTTACGATCTGCGACTTGACCGGAGCGAATGACAAGGGTGTAATTATCCCAACACGCGCATCAGCGCATCGGGAAAACGTGGGGAGAACGATATGACGGGTTACCGCTCCGGCGTCCCCGACAACTGGTTCGTCGACCCGGTCAACCTCGGTGTCCCCGGGGTCCGCCGGCCCGCGCCGACCGAGGAAGACACAGCCCTCGCGTGGCAGGCCGATGCGCTCTGCGCGCAGACCGACCCGGAGGCGTTCTTCCCCGAGAAGGGGGGATCGACGCGCGACGCGAAGCGCATCTGCACGACGTGCGACGTTCGCGGTGAGTGCCTCGAGTACGCCCTCCAGAACGATGAGCGCTTCGGAATATGGGGCGGACTCAGCGAGCGTGAGCGCCGCAAGCTCAAGCGCCAGGCCTGAATCGGCCCCGTCAGATCCCGAGACTCGCGGGTGGCCTCCGGCGTGAGGCCGAACACACGCTTAGGCTGACCAGGTCATGCCCGCCCGAGTTCACGCAATATTGGTCGTGCGCCCCGATGCGCGCGTGGCCACCGACATCCGTCTGCAGCGCGCGCTGTCCGCGCTCGTCGCGCAGTCGCGCCCGGTGGATGTCCTCACCATCGTCCTCTGCGGGGCACACGCGACCGACCGCGAACTCCAGCGCATCGCGGGGGAGTCCGGCGCGGAGGGTGTGATCACCGCCGACCGCGGTACCTCCTTCGCCGCAGCCCTCGATCTCGCTCGTCGTCGCCTCGACGGCGACACGGTGTGGATCCTCTCGGAAGACGCCGTTCCGGCACCCGAGGCGCTCCTGCGCCTGGTCGGAGCGCTCGAGACCTCGCCCTCCGTCGCCTTCGCCGCCCCGAAGCTGGTGCGCGCGGATGACAACGACCGCATCGTCTCGCTCGGAGTATCGCTCACCCATGGCGGACGCACCGTCGGCCTGGCCGACGGCGAGCACGATCAGGGCCAGCACGATGCCGGCGACGACGTTCTCGGTGCCGACATCCGCGGCATCCTGGTGCGCACCGACGCGTGGCTCGCGCTGGACGGACTCGATACCGCGCTCGCCGGCGCCGACGAAGGACTCGATCTCGGCGTGCGCGCGCGATTGCGCGGTGGCCGGGTGGTGCTGGCGCCGCAGGCGATCATCGCGATCACCGATGCCGACCGCAGCGACCCGAGCACCCTCGGCGACCGCTTCGAGCCGGCCGGACTGCGTCGTGCGTACGCGCAACGCACCGCCCAGCTGCATCGGCGCCTCGCCTACGCCCCGCCGCCGGCCGTCGTGCTGCACTGGCTCTCTTATCTCCCCTTGGCGCTCCTGCGCTCCATCGCCCAGCTCCTGGGCAAGCGCCCGGCGCTGATCGGTCCCGAATGGGCGGCCACCGTCACCGTCATGTCCAGGCCGGGCGCGGTGGCCCGAGCCCGGCGCAGCATCCGGACGGACCGTCGGGTTTCCTGGGCGCAGTTGGCTCCGCTGCGGGTGAGTCGGCAACAGTTGCGCCAGCGCTGGGACGACGATGTGGTCGTCGACGGGGCCGCCCGCGGCGAGCTGCGCTTCTTCTCCGGCGGCGGCGCGTGGATCGTCCTGGGCGCCCTGCTCGTCTCTGTGTTCGCGTTCTTGTCCCTGCTCGCCTGGCCGGTTCTCGGCGGCGGCGCGCTGGCGCCGCTGCGCGCGACCCTGACCCAGCTCTGGGCGGATGCCGCGGCCGGGCTGCGCCCGCTCGGATGGGAAAGCTCCGGTCCCGCCGACCCGTTCAGCGCGGTCGTCGCCGCGCTCGGATCTCTGTGGCCCGCCGCGCCGTCACGCGTGATGGTCGTGCTGTGGGTGCTCGCACTGCCGCTCGCCGCGCTCGGCGGCTGGTTCGCGGCGACCCGGCTCACCGAGCGTCCCGTCGCACGAGCGATCGTCGCGGTCGGCTACGCGCTGGCGCCGAGCCTGCTGGACGCTCTGGTGAGCGGCCGGCCCAGCGTGGTCATCGCCCATCTTCTGCTGCCGTGGCTGCTGTGGACGGCGGTGGTCGCCCATCGGTCGTGGACGGCGGCGGGGATGGGATCGGTGATCGCGGTCGCGGTGACCGCGTGCGCGCCGTCGATCGGTCCGGCGCTCGTGGTGTTGTGGATGCTCGCCGTGATCCTCACGGCTGCGGTCGGTCGCGGCCGCGGGCTCGCCCGTGTCATCTGGCTGCTCGTGCCCACCCTCGCTGTCTGGATGCCGATGATCTGGCATCGGCTCGGCACGGGAGATCTGTGGGGCCTGCTGGCCGACCCGGGGGTTGCTCTGCCCGCCGGCGAGTCGGCCGATGCGGCACGCCGCTTTGCTCTGGCATTCGGCTTCCCGTCCACCGGCGGCGCGGGCTGGGACCAGCTGATCGGCGGTGTCGGGAGCTGGGCGTTCCTCCTGGTCGTGCCGCTGCTCGTGCTCGCCGTGGCCGCGCCGGTGCTGTCGCGCGTGGTCGCCTCGGCGGTCGTCCTGGTCATCGCGCTCACATCTCTCGCGACGGCCAGCGTGGTCATCGGCGTCGTCGTCACCACCGATGCCGCTGTGCGCATCGCGATCTGGCCCGGTGCCGCATTGAGTCTCTATTGGCTGGCGCTTGCGGGCGCCGCCGCTCTGGCCGTCGACGCGCTCCCGGAGCGTGCGCGGCTGCGCGCCCCTCTCGCGGCCGTGGTGCTGGTCGCGCTCGCCGTCAGCGCCGTGCCCGCCCTCACGGCGCTGCCTCGCGGAACATCGGCGCTCACCAATGGCCCGAGCAGCACACTGCCGGCGTATGTCGAAGCCGAAGGGCGCGCGGGCTTGGGCAACGCGACGTTCGTGATCACCCCCGCGCCTGACGGCGCGGTCATCGCCGACGTCGTGTGGGGAGAGACCTCGGCGCTGGGTGGACAGAGCACGCTGCGTTCGGCGCGGCTGCAGCCCGACGACGGTGACGCCGAGAGCGCCCGCCTGACGGCCGAGCTGATCGCGGCGCCGTCGGGCGATGCCGTCTCGGAACTCGCCGGTCACGGTGTGGCCTTCGTGCTGTTGGCCGGCGGGGGCGACGGAGAATCGGATGCCGCGCGCGCGGTGCGCATCGGCGCCGAGACGGCGCTCGACCAGCGCAACGACCTCGAAGTCGTCGGCGAAACCGGCAAGGGCAAGCTGTGGCGCGTCACCGATGGCGTCGTGGCTCGCCCGGCCGCGGCATCGGTCGGCACCGTGGACGCCGCGCTGCTGCAGATCGGAGTGATCGTGATCGCGCTGCTGCTGGCTCTGCCCACGCGCCGCTCACTGCGCCTGAACCGGCGCCGCTCGCGCATCGTCGGTCTGGGGACGGGAGGTGCCTGGTGAGTGAGAGCG
>CAUPYO010000146.1:0-5928 GCA_963515565.1 uncultured Microbacterium sp. | reverse complement strand
GACCCGCCCTCCCGGCCGGGGCGGTGACATCCCGCGGCGCCTCACGCGTGTGCGCAGCGCCGCGGGATGCCGGATGCCGTGGCTCAGCCGACGTTCTCGGGGTCGCCGCCGAGCGGGCCGATGGGAACGATCGGCCCGCCGTCGTCGGCGCCGGTCTTGCGCGCGCGGGCGATGGCGTTACCGAGGTGGTAGATGAGCAGGGCGGCGACGGTGCCGAGCACGATCGCGCCGAAGCTGAGGCTGCCGAGGTTCATGGTGAACCCGGCGATCGCGATCACGAACGCGACGGCGACTGTGTACTGGTTGACCGGGCGCGAGAAGTCCACCTGGTTGTCGACCCAGATCTTGATGCCGATCACGCCGATGAGGCCGTACAGCGCCGTGGTCACGCCGCCGAGCACGCCCGCGGGCATCGCGAAGATGACGGCGCCGATCTTGGGCGAGAAGGCCAGCACGATCGCCACGATGCCGGCGACCCAGTACGCCGCCGTCGAGTAGACGCGGGTGGCGGCCATCACGCCGATGTTCTCGCCGTAGGTCGTGGTGCCCGAGCCGCCGCCGAATCCGGCGATGGTGGTCGCCAGGCCGTCGGCGATGAGCGCGCGCCCGGTGCGCTTGTTGATCGACGGGTCACCGGTCATGGTGGCGACACCGCGCACGTGGCCGACGTTCTCCGCGATGAGCACGAGGATGACGGGCAGGAACATCGGCAGCATTGCCCACGCGTGCGCGTCGCCGAAGGCGGGCAGGTGGAACTGCGGCAGGCCGATCCAGGCGGCATCCGCCACGCCGTCCCATTTCACGCGGCCCATCAGCGCTGCCACCACGAAGCCGACGACCACGCCGAGGAAGATCGAGATGCGGCCGAGAAAGCCGCGGAAGAATACGGCGAACAGGATGCACGCGGCCAGCGTGATCGTTCCGAGCAGGGCGTCCTGCTGGAAGTTCGACCAGGCGACGGGAGCGAGGTTCAGCCCGATGAGGGCGACGATGGCGCCCGAGACCACCGGCGGCATGAGCTTTTCGATCCAGCCGGTTCCGGTCGCCTGCACGAGGAAGCCGATGCCGGCCAGCAGCACACCGGCGACGAACACGCCCAGCAGCGCCTGGCTGATCTGCTCGCCGCTCTCGAGCGCTTTGCCCCCGCCGGGGCCCAGCGCGAGGATCGGCGCGATGAACGCGAACGAGCTGCCGAGGTAGCTCGGCAGACGGTTGCCGGTGATCACCAGGAACAGCAGGGTGCCGATGCCCGAGAACAGCAGCGTCGTCGATACCGGGAACCCGGTGAGCAGCGGCACCAGGAAGGTGGCGCCGAACATCGCGACGACGTGCTGCGCGCCGATGGCGATGGTGGCGGGCCAGCTGAGGCGTTCGTGCGGCTTGACGACGGCTCCGGGCTCGACGGTGCGGCCGTCTCCGTGTTGCGTCCAGATGGGCATGCTCGTGCTCCTCGGTATCGGGGTGGGGCGGGCGGCGGATGCCGAGGTCAGGCTATCTGGGAGAAGCCTGTGAGCGTCGGATGCGCGCCGGGAAAGACCCCGGTCGCCCCGCGAGCGCAGCGAGTCGAGACGTAGCTCCCCTCAGCTCGTCAGCTTCGCGAGCAACTCCCGGTACTTGCCCGCGGTGCGCTCGACGATCTCGGCCGGCAGTTCGGGCGGCCTGCCCTGCCCGTCCCACGCTGCGGCGAGCCAGTCGCGGACGATCTGCTTGTCGAAGCTCGCCATGCGCTCGGCGGGCGTCGATCCCGAGGCCCAGGCTGCGGCATCCCAGTACCGCGACGAGTCGCTGGTGAGCACCTCATCGGCCACCGTGAGCACGCCGTCGGCATCCACTCCGAACTCGAACTTCGTGTCGGCGAGGATCAGCCCCTTGGCTTCGGCCGTCGCAGCGGCGCGGGTGTAAAGCTCGAGCGACAGGTCGCGCAGCTGCGCAGCGCGCTCGGTGCCGACGAGTTCCTCGACGCGGGCGAACGAGATGTTCTCGTCGTGCTCGCCCATCGGCGCCTTGTAGGCCGGGGTGAACAGGGGTTCGGGCAGGCGGTCGCCGTCGTGGAGTCCTGACGGCAACGCGATGCCGCAGACGGTGCCCTCGGCGACGTACTCTTTCCAGCCGGAGCCGGTGAGGTATCCGCGCACGACGCACTCGATCGGCAGCATGTCGAGGCTGCGTACCACCATGGCCCGACCGGCGACGGCCGCCGGGATCAGGTCGACCAGCTCGTCGGATTCGGGCCGCAGCACGTGGGTGGCGGCGAGGTGGTTCGCGATCCGCCGTCCGCCGTCGGCGCCGGCGAGCTGATCGAACCACCACAGGCTGAGCGTCGTCAGCAGCTCGCCCTTGCCCGGGATGCCGGGGGAGAGCACGTGGTCGAACGCGCTCACGCGGTCGCTGGCGACGACGAGCATGCGGTCGGCGGCGTCGCCGTCGGCGTCCGTCGCCGGGCGGTACAGGTCGCGCACCTTGCCCGAGTAGACGTGGGTCCAGCCGGGCAGATCGGCGGCGGGCGAGGAGGCGGAGGCGTCGGTCACGCGTCCATTATCGCGGGCGCGGCGCTCGCTGCGTCAGGGCGTGATCTCGTCGACGAACGCGAAGGCTTCGGCGACCACATCGGGCCAGAGGTCGATGGCGTCGGCGCCGACGAAGACCCACTCGCGCATCGCGCGGTCGCGCATGGTCATCCGCTCGGCACGCCCCGTGGCCTCGAGGGCGGCGACTCGGGCCTCGGGGAGCTTCGCGATGAGACCGCCGCGATGGCCCATGAAGGCGAACACCTTGCCGCGGATGCGGAGCCCTTCGCTGCCGAACATCGGTCCGATGTCGACGGCCGGGAGCACCATGTACTCGGCGGCGATGTCGTCGAAGACGGCGCGGGCAGCGGCGCTCATGAGCCGACAGTAGCGCGCCGGAGAAGATGCGCGTATAGTCCACATGGACTAATCAGAACGGGCTATTCGAACTGCCATCGGAGGGGGATGCCGTGAAGACCGCGATCGATCGGCTCACGCCGCTGGGGGTCATGGTTCTGGCGCTGCTGCGCGAAGACGATATGCACCCCTACGAGATGATCCGGCTGATGCGCCACCGCCACGATGACCGCATCGTCTCCGTGACCAACGGCACGATGTACCACACCGTCGCCCGCCTCGAGAAGAGCGGCCTCATCGCCGAAGTCGGCGTCGACAGAGACGGCAATCGCCCCGAGCGCACCACCTACACGCTCACCGACGCCGGCCACACTGCCGTCATCGACTGGGTGCGGCGCGAGCTGCCGCAGCTCGACCGTCCCACCGAATTCCGGGTCGCCCTCGCCGAAGCCCACAACCTCGAGCGCGACGAGACGATCTCCTTGCTGTCCACACGCCTCCTCGCGCTCGCACGCACCCGTGACGCCCTGGAAGACGGCATCCGGAAAGCGCGCGAGAGCATTGCGCGGCCGGCGCTGATCGAGCAGTACCTCATCGAAGTCGACCGTGACCGCGTTCTCGTCGCCGCCGACCACGACTGGCTCGCCGCCCTGCTGGAGCGGCTGGCCCACCCCGATTTCGTGTGGGGAGCACACGAGAAAACAGATCGATACCAGGCACAGAGAGAAGCCGCCCGCTCATGACCGAACAACGCACGCGCGATGTGACTGCACCCGCGCCCACCCCCGAACGCAGCCCGTGGCCCGCCCTCTGGGCGCTCGTCATCGGCTTCTTCATGATCCTCGTCGACACGACGATCGTCTCGGTGGCGAACCCCGCCATCAAGTCGGCGCTCGACCCGGCGACCAACAACCTCGACAATGTCGTGTGGGTGACCTCGGCGTACCTGCTCGCGTACGCCGTGCCGCTGCTGATCACCGGTCGCCTCGGCGACCGCTTCGGGCCGAAGCGCATCTACCTCATCGGCCTGGCGATCTTCACGCTCGCCTCCCTCGGTTGCGGCCTGTCGGGCAGCCTCGAGATGCTCATCATCTTCCGCGCCATCCAGGGCCTGGGTGCCGCGCTGATGACCCCGCAGACGATGGCCGTGATCACGCGCACCTTCCCGCCGAACCGCCGCGGCGCGGCCATGGGCCTGTGGGGCGCCACGTCGGGCGTCGCGATGCTCGTCGGCCCACTGGCCGGCGGTCTGCTCGTGGACGGCCTCGGGTGGGAGTGGATCTTCTTCGTCAACCTGCCCGTCGGCGTGATCGGCTTCGTGCTGGCGTGGGTGCTGGTGCCGAACCTGCCGACCCACCCGCATAAGTTCGACATCGTCGGCGTGGTGCTGAGCGCGATCGGCCTCTTCCTGATCGTCTTCGGTCTTCAGGAGGGCGAGCACTTCGACTGGGCCGCGTGGGTCTGGACGATGATCGGTGGCGGCATCGTCGTCATGGGGCTGTTCATCTGGCAGCAGGCCAAGACGCGCAGCGAACCGCTGGTGCCGCTGGGTCTGTTCCGAGAGCGCAACTTCTCGGTCGCGAACCTCACGATCGCGACCGTCGGGTTCACGGTGACCAGCATGTCGCTGCCGCTGATGTTCTTCGTTCAGCTGGCCCGCGGCCTGACGCCCACCGAGTCGGCGCTGCTGCTCGTGCCGATGGCGGTCGCCGCCGGGGTGCTCTCGCCCCTGACCGGACGCCTGCTCGACCGCGTCGACGCGCGCGTGCTGCTCGTGCCCGGTCTGCTGCTGGTCGCCGGTGCGCTGTTCTGGTACTCGTCGCTGATGCACGCCGACACGCCCATCTGGATGTTCCTGCTGCCCTCGTTCCTGATGGGCGTCGGCAACTCGGGGATGTGGGGACCGCTGGCCACCACCGCGACCCGCAACCTCGAGCCCCGTCAGGCGGGTGCCGGTGCAGGTATCTACAACACGACCCGCACCATCGGATCGGTGCTCGGTTCGGCGGCCATCGCCGCCTTCATGCAGGCGCGTCTCGAGGCCAACCTGCCCGGCGCCTCGAACTCCGGCGGTGACTTCGGCTCGGGTCAGTTGCCCGCATTTGTGGTCGACGGATTCTCCAACGCCATGGCGCAGACGATTCTGCTGCCGGCGATCGTGATGCTGATCGGCGTCGTCGCGGTGCTGTTCATGCAGCGGCCCGCGCACCTCGTCAAGCGCTGAGCGCGCGCAGCGCCGCCCGGGTCGTCAGTCGGCGACGCGGGCGGCGATGTCGCGTCGGTAGTGCGAGCCCTCGAGCCCGATGAGCGCCATCGCCGCGTAGGCGCGCTCCCGCGCCTCGGCGAACGTGTCGCCGGTGGCCACGACGTTGAGCACGCGCCCTCCCGTCGCGAGCAGTCCGTTCTCGCTCTCCGCGGTCGCGGCATGGGCGAGGTGGACGCCGGGGGTGGATGCCGCGGCATCCGTGCCCGTGATGACCCGGCCGGTCTGGGGTGCCTCGGGGTATCCGGCGCTCGCGAGCACGACGGTGATCGCCGCGGTGTCGGCGAAGGTCGCAGCGGGCTCGTCCTCCAGGTGTCCGGATGCCGCCGACATCAGCAGTCTGGACAGCGGGCTGGTGAGCCGTGCGAGCACGACCTGGGTCTCCGGGTCGCCGAATCGCGCGTTGAACTCGATGACTTTGATGCCGTCGGCCGTGAGGATCAGTCCTGCGTAGAGCAGGCCGATGAAGGGCGTGCCCTCGGCATCCAGCGTGCGGATGACCGGCTCGGCCACCGTGCGGGTGACCTCGGCGACGAACTCCTCCTCGCTGCCGAACCCGTCGGCGAGCCAGGGGAGGGGCGAGTAGGCGCCCATTCCGCCGGTTTTTGGACCGGCGTCGCCGTCGTAGGCACGCTTGAAGTCTTGGGCCGGGCTGAGCGCACGCACGCTGTCGCCGTCGCTCACGAAGAAGAGCGACACCTCGGGGCCCGACAGGAACTCCTCGACCAGCACGGGACCGGTCGGCAGGTAGGTGTCGGCGTGCGCGAGCGCGGCGGCGCGGTCGTCGGTGACGACGACGCC
>CAUPYO010000145.1:0-5941 GCA_963515565.1 uncultured Microbacterium sp. | reverse complement strand
GCTCGCGGCATTCGACTGGGGTGACGATGTCGAAGCGGTGGTCGGCGCGGCCGCCGATGCGGGCGCCCTCGCCGAGGCCTGTGACGACGTCGATGTCCTCTACTACCTGATCCACTCGATGGCCGCGGGCAAGGGGTTCGAGCAGGCCGACCTCGCCGCCGCGCGCACCGTCGCCACGGCGGCGGCCGCGGCATCCGTCGGCCGTCTCGTCTACCTCGGCGGTCTGCATCCGGACGGCGTGGCGCTGAGCCCGCACCTGCGTTCTCGTGTCGAGGTCGGCGAGGTGTTCCTTAAGAGCGGGGTGCCGACCCTCGTGCTGCAGGCCGGTGTGGTCATCGGCTCCGGTTCTGCCTCGTTCGAGATGATCCGTCACCTCACCGAGGTGCTGCCGTACATGCCCGCCCCGCGGTGGGTACGCAACTTCATCCAGCCGATCGCGGTGCGCGACGTCATGTACTACCTCCTGGGCGCGGCGCGGGTCGCGCCCGAGGTCAATCGCGCCGTCGACATCGGCGGCCCGGACGTGCTGCGCTACGGGCAGATGATGAACGGATACGCGGTCGAGGCGGGCCTGCCGCAGCGTCCGATCGCACCGCTGCCGGTTCTCACACCCGGCCTCGCCTCGCACTGGGTCAACGTCGTCACGCCGGTGCCGCGCTCGATCGCGCGCCCGCTGATCGCTTCGCTGCAGAACGAGTGCGTGATGGACGACCACGACATCGACGCGATCATCCCGCCGCCCGCGGGCGGTCTCACCCCGTACCGGCGCGCCGTCGCGCTCGCCCTCGGCCGCGTTGCCGCCGACAGCGTCGAGACGAGTTGGCAGGATGCCGAAGTCAGCGGTGTCGCCTCCGACCCGCTGCCGTCCGACCCCGAGTGGGCGGGACGCACCGTCTACACCGATGTGCGCACCGCGGTCACCACGGCGAGCCCACAGCGGCTGTGGGAGGTCATCGAGGGCATCGGCGGCGAGAACGGCTGGTACTCGGCGCCCGTGCTGTGGGCCCTGCGCGGCTGGATGGACCGGCTCGTCGGCGGGGTGGGCCTTGCGCGGGGTCGGCGCAACCGCCGGCGCATCGCCGTCGGCGATGTCGTGGATTTCTGGCGCGTGGAGAAGGTCGAACCCGAGCAGCTGCTGCGACTGCGCGCCGAGATGAAAGTACCCGGACTCGCGTGGCTCGACCTCGGGTGCGAGCCGGGACCCGAGGGCGGCGCCGTGTACCGCCAGCGCGCGGTGTTCTTCCCCTCGGGGCTGTCGGGACGGCTGTACTGGTTGTCCGTGCTGCCCTTCCACGGATTCATCTTCCGCGGCATGGCCAATCGCATCACGGCGGCGGCGGAGGCTCAGCGGGCGGCACCCGCGCCCGCGGTGGAGGCGCCCGCGCCATAGAATCGCGGGATGCCGCATTTGCGCCCCTTCCGCCCTGGCGACGAGCCGGAGCTCGCCGACATCTGCCTGCGCACCGCCGATGCGGGCGCTGATGGCACCGGCATCCTGGACGACGACGACATCTGGGCGGCCGTGTTCGTGCTGCCGTATGTCGCGCGGCATCCCGACCTCGCCTTCGTGATCGAAACGGATGACGGGCGGGTCGCGGGCTACGTGGTCGGCACCGATGACACGGACGCGTTCGAGGAGTGGTTCCGTACCGACTGGTGGCCGCGCATCGGCGCGCGGTGGCCGCAGCCGGAGGCGGATCTGCCGGACTCCGAGCGCTCGCGGCAGGACGCGGTGCTCAGCTACGCGTATGGCCGGCGGGCGGATGCCGAGTCGTTCGCCGCCAGGTATCCCGCGCACCTGCACATCGACCTGCTGCCCGAGCTGCAGGGTCAGGGGTGGGGGCGGCGGCTGATCGCCGCACTCACCGATGCGCTGCGCGGCGCCGGGAGCCCCGGCATCCACCTCGTCGCCTCCGGGACGAATACGGGCGCCATCGCCTTCTACGAGAGACTCGGCTTCACCCGCCTCGCCGCGCCCGCCGACGTCGCCGCGTTCGGGATGTCTCTGTAGGCACGAGCCCTGTCCCCCTCGGCAGGCATGGGGCGGCGTAGGCTGGCGGCGTGCCCGCCTCCGCCGTCGTTCTGACCGTCTCCGACCGATCTGCGCACGGAGCACGCGCCGACACGGCCGGGCCCCTCGCCGTCGCCGCACTTCGCGAGGCCGAGTGGGAGTGCGCCGATGCCCGCGTCATCCCCGACGGCGTCGACACGGTCGAGGCGGCGCTGCGCGAAGCGGTCGCGGCCGGTGCGCGTCTGATCGTCACGACCGGCGGAACCGGAGTTGCGCCGCGCGATCTCACGCCCGAGGGCACGGACCGTGTGATCGAGCGCGAGGTGCCCGGCATCGCGGAAGAGCTTCGACGTCGCTCGGTCGCCGAAAAACCCGGCGGCATGCTGTCGCGCGGTCGGGCGGGCATCGCCGGCGCGGCCCTGATCGTCAACCTTCCCGGGTCTTCGGCCGCCGTGGCATCCGGAATGCCGGTGATCCTGGCGATCGCCGATCACGTGCGCGAACAGCTCGACGGGGCAGACCACTGATGTCGGTACGCATCGCTCGCCTCAGCGACCAGAAGCTCGACATCGCCGCGCACTTCGCGGCCGTCGAGGATGCCGCCGCAGGCGCCGTGGCCAGCTTCATCGGGACGGTGCGCGATCATGATCCCGATGCGTCCGGCGCTGTCATCGCGCTCGAGTACTCCGCGCATCCGGATGCGGACGCCACGCTCCACGACATCGCCGTGGCCGCGATCGGCGACCGGCGCGCCGTCGTTGCGGTCAGCCACCGCATCGGCCGGCTGGAGGTCGGCGACGTCGCCGTCGTGATCGCCGTGGCGACACCGCACCGGGCTGAGGCGTTCGAGATCTGCCGCGAGATCATCGAAGCGATCAAACGCGAACTCCCGGTCTGGAAGCGCCAGTTGTCGGCCGACGGGACGGCCGCCTGGAAGGGTCTCGGCGGCTGAGGTCGCCGCCCGGCGCCGGCGGAGTCCTCAGCCGCCGGCAAACGGGGGGAGCACGTCGACGAGGGTGTCCGCCGTCAGCGGCGCATCGCCGTCGGTGCGGCGACCGTCGACCAGCACGGCGCAGCGGGGCAGGATGCGACCGAGCGCCGGGTACTCGGCATCCCACGCGTTCCGGAGAGCGGCGAGGTCGTGCTCCGCGCGGATCTCCTCGTCACGACCGGCGAAATCTGCGGCGGCGGCGAAGTAGCGCACCCGCGCCATCAGGCGTCCCGTGCCCAGTCGCCCGACCTGCCACCGGTCTTCGCAATCAGGCGGACCGACTCGATGGCGGTGGCTTTGTCCATACCCTTCACCATGTCGACGACGGCCAGTGCGGCCACGGCGACGGCCGTCAGCGCCTCCATCTCGACGCCTGTGCGATCGGCGGTGCGGACGGTGGCCGTGATCTCGACGCCCTCGTCCGTGATGTGCAGGTCGACGCTCGCCCCGTGCACACCGATGACATGCGCCAGCGGGAGGAGCTCGGGCGTGCGCTTGGCCGCCTGGATGCCGGCGATGCGGGCCACGGCGAGCACGTCGCCCTTGGGTACTGTGCCATCGCGGAGCGCCGCGACGACGTGCGGCGCACAGCGGACGAGTCCTGCCGCGGTGGCTGCGCGCACGGTCGGCTGCTTCTGCGTGACGTCGACCATGCGGGCATGACCGGCGTCGTCGAGGTGCGTGAAGCTCATGCGTCCCATCCTTCCAGCAGCAGGACGCTCACGGGGTCGCCCTCGTGCACCTCGGTCACGTGTGCGGGCACGACCGCCAGAGCGCGGGCATGTGCGAGCCCGCCGGCGAGGTGAGATCCCGATCCGCCCGTCGTCGCCGGTCGCACGGTCCACGACCCATCGGCGGCAGCATCGACGACCGCGGGGAGGTACTGACGCCGGCCCTCGGGTGTCCGCCATGACGTTCCTGCGGGCAGCAGCAACTGCGGCCGCTGGATCTGCTGCCGGCCCTGCATGGCGAGCAGCGCCGGACGCACGAACACCTCGAACGACACCGCCGCGCTGACGGGGTTTCCCGGCAGACCGAACAGCAGCGCCGTGCCGGAGGGCGTCGGCAGCCTGCCGAAGCCCTGCGGCTTGCCCGGCTGCATGGCGACCCGCGTGAACGTCATCGCCGCCGACAGCTCGGCGCGCACGACTTCGAACGCTCCCGCGCTGACGCCACCGGAGAAGACGATGGCGTCGACGGATGCCGCGAGCAGCGCCGTCACCGCGTCACGCAACGCGGCGCCCTCGTCGTCGACGCGCACGAGGGAAAGGACCTCGGCACCGGCGGCGGCGGACAACCCGGCCAGCAGCACGCCGTTGGACTCGGGAATCTGGCCGCGCCGCAGCGGTGAGCCGGCGGTGGCGAGCTCGTCGCCCGTGGAGACGATGCCGATGCGGGGTCGCCTCGAGACGGTGGCTGTGGTGACACCCGCCGCGGTGGCCGCGGCGATCTGCAGGGGGCCCAGCAGTGCACCGGCGGTGAGCAACACGTCGCCGGCGTGCACGTCGTCGCCGGCGCGTCGCACGAACGCTCCCGCTGCGCGCGGGGCGCGCTCGACGACGGCGGTCTGCAGAGAATCGTTCAGGCCGCCGGTGGTGTCTTCGAACGGCACGATCGCATCGGCGTCGCGGGGTAGGGGGGCACCGGTCATGATGCGCGCGGCGTCCCCGGGTCCGATCGTCGGGTTCTCGGCGCTTCCGGCCGCGATGTCGGCGACGACCCGCAGTCGGACGGGAGAGGCTGCGGTCGCCGAGGAGACGTCGGCGAAACGCACGGCGAAGCCGTCCATCGCCGAGTTGTCGAAGACCGGGATGTCGAGCGCAGCGCGCACAGGTTCACGAAGAGTCGCGCCCGCAGCGTCGGCGACGGGCACGGCATGCGCGGGCAACAAGTCGACCACCGCGAGCACGTCGGCGAGCTGTTCCTCGACGGTGCGCAGGTCGGAGCCGGTCATGCCTGCCACGCGGCCAGGCCGCCGGCCAGGATGTCGGCCGTCACGCCGCGGGCGCGCAAGGCCTCGGCGGCACGACGGGCGCGAACCCCGTGAGCGCAGATGACGACCACGCGGTCGTCATCGACCTGGCCGGGGTCATCGAGCAGATCGCCGAGCGGGATCAGCACCGAGTCGGCGACGATGCCGCTCTGAGTCTCCCACGGCTCCCGGACATCGATCAGGGTCGCTCCGGCATCCTGAGCGGCGAGCATTTCCGCGGCCGTGAGCTCCTGGATCGCTACCGGAGCCGAGACGGGCGTCGGGGCCGGCACGGGCGTGGTGGCGGTCGGCGGGGCAGGCGCGGCGGCGCGCAGCGACACCTCGGTCTGCGTGGTGCGGAGGGCATCGATGACGAGCACCCGTCCGAGCAGCGGTTCGCCGATGCCGACGATGAGTTTGATGGCCTCGGTGGCGAGGATGCCCCCGACCTGCAGACACAACGAGCCCAGGACTCCGACCGCCGCGCACGTCGGAGGCTCTCCGGCGGCCTCGGCGGGGTGCAGGTCCGAGAGGCGGACGGGGTCCGCGCCGGTGGGCGGCGCACTCCAGAACACGGTGACCTGCGCGTGGAACTCCTGAACCACGCCCCAGACCAGGGGGATGCCGAGAGCCTCAGAGGCGGCAGCGACCGCCGTCCGCGTCTCGAAGGTATCGCTGCCGTCGACGACCAGATCGGCACCGGCCAGCAGCTGCTCGGCGTTGTCGGCGGTGAGTCGCTCGCGCACGGCGGTCACGACCGTCTCGGGCGAGAGGTCGCCGGCGACGCGCACTGCTGAAGCGGTCTTGGCCGCCCCGATGTCGGCGTGGCGGTGCAGGAGCTGTCGCTGAAGGTTGGTGTGGTCGACGTCGTCGTCATCGATCACGGTCAGCGTTCCCACGCCGGCGGCGGCGAGCGCCATGATCACGGGCGAGCCGAGGCCCCCCGCGCCCACGACGGCGACGTGCG
>CAUPYO010000144.1:0-5970 GCA_963515565.1 uncultured Microbacterium sp. | reverse complement strand
ACACTGTCCGGTGCAGTAGACCATAGCCCCTGCACAGGAATTTTTACAGAGGGGCACCGCCCACGCCGACGGGCGTAGCCTGACCCCATGCCGATCGTCCGGCCCGCTGCCCCTGTCGTCATCGATGCCGTCGAGTTGCGCGTGCTGCACCTGCCGCTCGTCTCGCCGTTCACCACATCCTTCGGCACCGAGACGGAGCGCGAAGTCATCATCGTGCGCGTGCGCACCCGCGACGGCGATGGATGGGGTGAGATCGTCACCCAGCATGCACCCCGCTACTCGAGCGAGTACACGCAGGGCGCGTGGGACGTGACGCAGCGCTTCCTCATCCCCGCGCTGTGGGATGCCGCCTCCACCGCGGGCGGAAGTCTGGCTCCGGAGGGCGTCGCGGAAGCGCTCCGCCCCTTCGTCGGACACCGGATGGCGAAAGCCGGCCTCGAGCTCGCGGTGCTGGATGCCGCGCTCCGCGGGGAGGATCGTGCCCTCGGCGAGTACCTGGGCGTCGGCACGGACCGCGTGCCCAGCGGGGTGTCGGTCGGCATCCAGCGTGACCCGGCAGCGCTCGTCGACGCCGTCGGCGGCTATCTCGATCAGGGGTACGTCCGCATCAAGATCAAGATCAAACCCGGGCGGGACATCGCCGACACCGCAGCGGTGCGGGACGCCCACGGCGCGATCCCGTTGCAGGTCGACGCCAACTCGGCCTACACCCTCGTCGACGCGGACACTCTCGCCGAGCTCGACCGCTTCGACCTGCTCCTGATCGAGCAGCCGCTGCAGGAAGACGACATCGTCGACCACGCCGTGCTGGCGACGCGCCTGCGCACTCCGGTCTGCCTCGACGAGTCCATCGTCTCGGCCAAGGCTGCCGCCGACGCCCTGGCGCTTCGTGCAGCGTCGATCATCAACATCAAGGCGGGTCGTGTCGGCGGATACCTCGAGGCCGTGCGCATCCACGACCTGTGCCGCGAGGCGGGTGTGCCCGTCTGGTGCGGAGGGATGCTGGAGACCGGCATCGGTCGCGCCGCGAACGCCGCACTCGCGGCGCTTCCCGGCTTCACGCTGCCGGGGGACATCTCGGCATCCGACCGTTTCTACGCCCGCGACATCGTCACCGTACCGATGGTGCTGGAAGACGGATACGTGCGTGTTCCCACCGGACCGGGCATCGGGGTCGAGATCGACCCGATCGCGCTCGAGGACGCGACGGTGGCGCGCGTCGAGTTGCGGCGGTGAGCGCGTTGAGCGACCGGCATCCGGCCGCGGGCAGGCGATCTGCCGAGAACAGGCTGGTTCGCGGCAGATCTGCCTGTGCTCGGCCGATCGCCTGTGCTGGGCAGGCGACGTGGCGGTCAGCTCTCCGCGGCGAGTGTCTGCTCTTCCCGCAGGCCCTGCTCTTCCCGCAGGCCCTGGGCCATGCCCCGTCCGGTCGCCTGGCCCTGGATGACCTGGCGGAGGTCGATGCCCGTCGCCGCCTCGATCGCGTCGAAGCTGGCGCGCATGCTCGAGGCGGATTCCGTCGCGATGTGGGCTGAGGCCCCCTCGCCACCGAGCACCGTGATCGAGCCGACCTTGTCGAAGCCGCGGGCGAATTCGGTCATCATCGGCACGAGCGCCTCGAGCGCGCGCTGGGCCAGAAGCGCCTCCTGGTTCTTCGACAGGGCTCCGGCCTCCGCCTCGATGGCCGCGGCCCGCGCCTCACCCACCAGCCGCACCGCGTCGGCTTCGGCCTGGGCGCGCAAACGCGTGGCTTCGGCCTCCTGCGCGGCGATCTCGGCGCGCGCCTCGGCCGCCTTGACCTCGCCGTACGCCGCGGCATCCGCAGCGCGCTGACGCTGGTACAGGTCGGCGTCGGCGACCTTCTTGATGTCGGCATCCAGCTGGGCCTGCTTGTTCTCGGCGCCCTGCAGCAGCACCGCCTGCTCACGCTCGGCGCGGGCGAGCGCTTCGGCCTGCTCGGCCTCGGCGCGGGCGCGTCCGACCTCGGCAGCCGCAGCGGCGGAGTTCTTGTCGAACGCGGTCTGCTCGATGAGGTTCGCCTCGTCGGTGGCGATCTGACGTGCGCGCACCTCGCGGGCAGCGTTGATGCGCGCGACATCGGCTTCGCGGCGCACGCGCTCGACCTCGGTCGCACCCAGCGCGTCGATGTAGCCGTTCTTGTCGGTGACGCCCTGGATCTGGAACGAGTCGAGGATGAGACCCTGCGACAGCAGGTCGCTCTTGATGCCGTCGGCGATCTGGTCCGACAGCTTCTGGCGGTCGTTCATCAGCTGCTCGACCGTCAGCGTCGCCACGACACCGCGCAGCGCGCCCTCGAGCTGTTCGGTGGTGAACTGCTCGATCGCGCCGTCCTGCGAAAGGAAGCGCTCGGCGGCGCGGCGCACGAGCTCGGGGTCGGAGCCGATCTTCACGAGGGCGACACCGCTGACGTTCACCGTGACGCCGGTGGACGACTGCGCGGTCGGCTCCATCTTGATCTGGCGGGCGCGCAGGGAGATCATCTCGGCGCGCTGGGTGAGCGGGTTGACGAGTGCACCACCGCCGGTGATGACGGAGATGCGCGACGATTCGCCGCTGGCGCTCTTCTGGCTCTTACCCACCACCACCAGTGCCTGGTCCGCCTTGGCGACTTTGTACCAGGCGCGCACCATGATGAGGATGAAGATCAAGAGAACGATGGCGGCGACGACAGCGATGCCGACGATCACCAGGGCGCCACCGGCGGCGAGGATGTCCACGAAACGAACCCACTTTCTGTGTGTTGTCGATGTCCTTCGACCGTAGCGAATGCCGGCGACGGATGCCGAGGAGAACGCAGATCTCGGGATAACCCCCTCCGGCTGCGCACCGCGGTGCCCCTAATCATGGACCCATGACGACTCCGCCGTACCCGCAGCCCGTGGCCCAGCCCATGAACCCGTCGGACGAGAAGATGTGGGCGACGCTCATCCACATCGGCGGGATCTTCTACGTCTTCCCGTCGCTGATCGGCTACCTCGTGCTGAAAGACCGTGGTCCCTTCGTCCGCGCCCACACGGCTGCGGCGCTCAACTTCCAGCTGACGATGCTGATCGCCTCCTTCGTCGGCATCGTGCTGTCGATCGTGGGCATAGGCCTGCTCATCCTGGCCGCCATCTACATCGTGAACATCATCTTCTCGATCATCGCCGCGGTGAAGGCCGCCCGAGGCGAGTGGTACACGTACCCGCTCTCCATCCGCTTCCTCAGCTGACGGCCGCCTCCGGACACCCCGGCACGGCGACGCCGACCGGAGGCCAGTCCTCGGCATCCTGTCCGGCGTGAACCCGGATGCTGCGGGCGGCCGACCGCTGAAGCGCGACGTCGCCTGCGTCCTTTACCACGCGCGCGTTCATTCGGCGAGGGCCGCCCACCCCACTCGCGCCGGGTCTATCGTTTTCCGAGTGACTACGACCGATACCATCCCCGCCGGCACGTTCTCGATGAAGAGTCCCTACGGGCGCAGGGCCGCCGCGCTGTCGGTCGCCGCGGCGGTCGGCGGGTTCCTGTTCGGCTTCGACTCGTCGGTGATCAACGGCGCGGTCTCCTCGATCGAATCGACGTATACCAAGGATGCGCTCCTCACCGGGTTCGTCGTCGCCGTCGCCCTGCTCGGCTGCGCGCTCGGAGCGATCATTGCCGGAGCGCTCTCCGACCGCTGGGGGCGGCTGCGGGTGATGCTCCTCGGCTCGGTGATGTTCCTCATCAGCTCCGTCGGCTCGGCGCTGACCTTCAGCGTTCCCGATCTCATCGTCTGGCGCGTGCTCGGAGGAATCGGCATCGGCATCGCCTCGGTCGTCGCCCCCGCCTACATCGCGGAGGTCGCGCCGCGGCAGGTGCGCGGTAGCCTCGCCTCGCTCCAGCAGCTCGCGATCACGCTCGGCATCTTCACCGCACTGCTGAGCAACGCCGTCCTCGCCGGTGCGGCCGGCAGCGCCGACAACGTGCTGTGGTGGGGACTCGACGCGTGGCGGTGGATGTTCCTGATCGGCGTCGTCCCGGCGGCGGTCTACGGCATCCTGTCTCTCACGATGCCCGAGTCGCCGCGATTCCTGCTCGCCAAGGGCCGCCACGAGGAAGCGCGTGCGATTTTCGAGCGTCTCGTTCCGGCGGCCGATCTCGAAAAGACGATGAATGAGCTCATCAGCGGTATCGAGGACGACCGCAAGAACCGCACCGCCTCCCTGCGCGGAAAGGCCCTCGGCCTTCAGCCCGTCGTCTGGATCGGAATCGCCCTGTCGGCGTTCCAGCAGCTCGTCGGCATCAACGTGATCTTCTACTACTCGACGACGCTGTGGCGCGCGGTCGGTTTCGACGAGAGCAACTCGCTGCTCATCAGCGTGTTCACCTCGGTGACCAACGTGCTCGTCACGCTCATCGCGATCTTCCTCGTCGACCGCGTCGGACGGAAGCCGATCCTCCTGACCGGGTCACTGCTGATGGCTCTCTCGCTCGGCGCCATGGCGCTGGCCTTCGCGTTCGCGCAGACCGTCGACGGCGACGTCACCCTGCCCGGTGCCTGGGGGCCGATCGCTCTGGTGGCCGCCAACCTGTTCGTCGTCGGATTCGGCGCCTCGTGGGGGCCGATCGTGTGGGTGCTGCTCGGCGAGATCTTCCCGCGCCGCATTCGTGGAAAGGCCCTCGGCGTGGCGGCCGGTGCGCAGTGGATCGCGAACTTCCTCGTGTCGTGGACGTTCCCGCAGCTCGCGGCGTTCTCGCTTCCGTTCACCTACGGCATGTACGCGCTGTTCGCCGCACTGTCGTTCGTCTTCGTGCTCTGGAAGATCCCGGAGACGAAGGGGATGGCCCTCGAGGAGAGCGAGACACTGTTCGTCCGCTCGCCGAAGCGAACGGCCCGCGCGCGCTGACCCGGCTACGCCGTGACGGTGCGGAGCGTCCGATCGGCGACCCCCACGCTCACGCGCTGTCCCCACGAGAGCAGGAGCCGGTCGTCCTCCATCCCATCGCCGAAGGCGACGAGCTGGTCGGACTCGATGCGCACGCCGAGGCTCCCCTCGGCGAGCCGACCGGCGAGGAGGTCGGCGCCGGTGGTCGGCGAGGGCCACGGCTCGCGGACGAACCAGGCGAGTGTGCGATCCGTCGGCGCGGGCAGCCCCAGCTGCGGCGCCTGGATGCGGGCGATCGAGCGGCACCATCCGGTCGCGCCCGTTCCCGTGCTCACGATGATGCCGCTCGAGGACTGCCGTTCGCTGCGGCCGTCGAGCTCCAGCGTGTAACGCGCGGACTGGTGGCCCGGCTGGCCGATCATCACCTCGTTGAGGGCGGTCAGTGACTGACCATCGTCGGTGCGCACCTGCACCATGGCGCGCTCGCAGATGCCGGCGGTCCCCTCGGATGCCGCAACGGCGAGAGCCACGCCTGCCGGGGGCGTATGGGGCACGAGCACGCCGGGGTTGACGCCCGGAAGGGGATCGATGCCGATGACGGGCTGCGCGCCCAGGTACTTCGCCGCATTCGCGACCAGGCCGTCCTGCCCGACGACGAGGACTATGTCGTCGGGCTCGAAGACGAAGCGGGCCAGCTCGCTGCGCTCCACCGACGCCCGCCGCCAGTCGACGGGCAGACCGGTGGAGACCTCGGCGAGCGCAGCGCGGATGCGATCATGTCGGCGCTCCACGTCGGCCAGGCTCTGCCCCCGCTGGTCGAGGAAGAAGGCGACCTGGCCGCGGGTGCCGTGCCGGGCGAGCAGTTCGGTGAGCTCACTCGCCCGGTGCACGATGACCGCTCGAGGCGTGGCCATCAGCGGCCCGCCGGTGTCGCCGTCTGCGCGGCGGTTCCGCCGCCGAGGCGTCCGAACAGATCGGTGAGGATGTCGGGGGTCACTGTGAGGTGATCGATGCTGGGCAGGTTGCCGGCCAGCTCGCGCATCGCCAGGGCGGTCAGGACCTCGACGGGGACGCCCCGCAACGCGGCCATGCGCGCCTGTTCGGC
>CAUPYO010000143.1:0-5973 GCA_963515565.1 uncultured Microbacterium sp. | reverse complement strand
GGGCGAGGTTGGTCGGCAGCGTCCATGGCGTGGTGGTCCAGGCGAGAGCCCGCACGCCCGTCAGACCCAGGCTCTCCGCCTTCACGCCGACGAGGGGGAAGGTCACGGTGACGGAGGGGTCTTGACGCATCTTGTAGACGTCGTCGTCCATGCGCAGTTCGTGGTTGGACAGCGGCGTCTCATCGCGCCAGCAGTACGGCAGCACGCGGTGCCCCTCGTAGGCGAGGCCCTTGTCCCACAGCTCCTTGAAGGCCCACAGCACCGACTCCATAAAGCCGGTGTCGAGGGTCTTGTACCCGCGATCGAAGTCGACCCAGCGTGCCTGGCGGGTGACGTAGTCCTCCCACTGCTGCGTGTACTCGAGCACCGATTCGCGGGCCTTCGCGTTGAAGGCGGCGATACCCATCTGCTCGATCTCGTTCTTCTCGGTGATGCCGAGCTGCTTCATCGCCTCCAGCTCGGCGGGCAGACCGTGCGTGTCCCACCCGAAGACGCGGTCGACCTTCTTGCCCCGCATCGTCTGGAAACGCGGGAAGAGATCTTTCGCGTAGCCGGTGAGCAGGTGTCCGTAGTGCGGAAGTCCGTTTGCGAACGGGGGCCCGTCATAGAAGACCCACTCGTCGGCGCCGTCGCGACGTGCGATCGATGCGCGGAAGGTGTCGTCCCGCGCCCAGAAGTCGAGAACCTCGTCTTCGATCTCGGGAAACCGCGGGCTCGGCGAGACATCGGCCGCCGGGCCGAAGGCGCTCGGCGCGGAAGCCTCGGGAGAACTCGTCGGGGATTGGGGGTACGTCATGTCACTCCAGCAGGTGCTTGTGCATCGTATGAATCGTGCAGTCTTCCTGCGAGGACGATCATCAGACCGCGGTACCACCCCGCTTGCCGACTCGATGACGAGACGGCCACTCGTGCGACGGCTGTGACGGGCCTGCCCCGCGCGGTTCTAGCGACCCCGAGGGGCTTTCTTCCGCGAGCTCCCCGGTGATTGCCGGATCAATGCTGGTCAGGCCATCATACCGTCCACGTAGTCTCGGGGTATGGTCTCGCGTTCTGCCGCTCCCGTGTCCCCGCGCATCACCGCACCCGACCTTCCGGACGTGCTCGAAGACGTGACCGGCCTGCGTGCCCGCACCGACGTCCTTGCAGTGTCGGTGAGCGCGCTCACGGGCGATGTGGATGCCGTTCATGCCCGCATCGCGGAAGCGCGGGTGTCCGCGGCATCCGTGGGTCACCTCGATCTGACCGGAACCCATCTCGTCGATGTCGCGATCGCTGAGATGCGAGCGGTCGAGGTGGTGGCTCGTGACGGCGCGTGGCGAAACGTCGAGATCTCGGGCGGGCGCATCGCGACGATCGACGGGTTGCGCGGGCACTGGGACAGCGTCGTGCTGCGTGGCGTGCACGTCGACTACCTGTCGCTGCCGTCGGCCGAGCTCTCCGACGTGCTGTTCGTCGACTGCCGGTTCGGCACGATCGATCTGCCCGAGGCACGCCTCACGCGGGTGGCGTTCGAGACGTGCCGCGCCGATGAGGTCGACACCCGCGGCTTGCGCGCCCGCGACCTCGATCTTCGCGGGCTGGAGGCGCTCACCTTCACCGACCCCCGCGCGCTGGCCGGGGCGTGGCTGGACGCGCGGCAGACCGAACTGCACGCGGCGACCTTCGCGCAGGCCCTCGGCATCCGGGTGACCAGGTGATCGCGCAGACCGTGCGGCTGGGGCTGCGGGAGATGACCGACGATGATCTGCCTGCGCTCCGCCGGATTCTGCACGACCCGGAAGCGATGGTCGCCTACGAGGGTGCGTTTTCGGACGAAGAGTCGCTGAACTGGCTGCGTCGTCAGCAGCAGCGGTACCGCGACGACGGATTCGGCCTCTGGGCGGTGGTATGTGCAGACAGTGGCGAGATGATCGGACAGTGCGGCCTCACCCGACAGCGCATCGAAGACGACGAGGTGCTCGAAGTGGGTTACCTCCTCGAGCGCGCACACTGGCATCGCGGCTACGCGCTCGAAGCGGCGGCATCCTGTCGTGACCTGGCGTTCGATGAACTCGGAGCGGACGCCGTCTGGGCGAAGGTGCGCAGCACCAACATCGCGTCGATGAACGTCGCGATCGGTCTCGGGATGCGGGTGCGTCGCGCGTTCATGACGCACTATCGCGGCGTCGACATGCCGCATCTCGGCTTCGCGATCACCCGGGCGGAGGCACAGCGCACACGCTGAGATCGACGCATGGGGACGTCATAGCGGACGTTCATCGAGTCGGGTCCTTTGGGTCGCTTTTCAGTCAGACGAACGTCTGACGGGGGTTATGCGCCATGCCTATTCTCGGCGGGCGGGGGACCACCCATCCGAAGCAAGAAAGGGCAACACCATGCGCGTTTCTCGTCTCCTTTCCCGCGGTCTGCTCGCCACAGCGGCCGCGTTCACTCTCGGGCTCGGCGGTGCCGCCGCCGCCGCTCACGCCGAGGAGTACTTCACGCTCAAAGGCGACTTCTCCTGGCGTGCCACCGAGGTGAAACGCCTCGCGAACTGCGCAGCCTCCGAGTGGTTCGACGGCAAGCAGGGCAGCGACATCACCGACTGCAACAATGCCGGCTCCGACCCGTACTGGGACGGCGTGCACCTCAGCGCCGCGGAATACATGGAGATCGACGCCGAGCGGGTGCCGTATCAGGGCGGAGGCTGCCCCCCGAAGCACGGGTTCGCCTACATCAAGTGCTTCTACGTGGACGGAGGCGGCAAGGGCAACCCGGTGATGACGGTCTCCGCCGTCAGCTACGGCAACGGCGGGATGACTGCGCGCGTCAGCTGGTACTACCTCTGATCTCACGGTGTGAAACGTCGCGTGCCGCATCCTGCCCCGGGTGCGGCACGCCGGCGCGCCGGTAGACTGGGCTCACCGCACACTCAGGCACGCTCACACAGTGCCGCACATATCGAGGAGACACCCATGGCCATTCCCGACAAGCCCGCACTGGAGGGCCTCGAAGCCAAGTGGGACCAGATCTGGTCCGCCCAGGGCACCTATCTCTTCGATCGTGACGCCGCCAGAGCCAAGGGCCGCGCCGGAGTGTTTTCCGTCGACACTCCTCCGCCGACCGCATCGGGTTCGCTGCACATCGGTCACGTGTTCAGTTACACGCACACCGACGTGAAGACGCGCTTCGAGCGCATGCGCGGCAAGACGGTGTTCTACCCGATGGGCTGGGACGACAACGGCTTGCCGACCGAGCGCCGCGTGCAGAACTTCTACGGCGTGCGCTGCGACACGTCGCTGCCGTACGACCCCGACTTCACTCCCCCGTTCCGCGGCGACGCGAAGAGCCTCAAACCGGCCGATCAGGTGCCGATCAGTCGCCGCAACTTCATCGACCTGTGCGAGGAGTTGACGCTCGAAGACGAGAAGGCGTTCGAGGACGTCTTCCGTCAGCTCGGTCTCTCGGTGGACTGGACCCAGACCTACCGGACGATCTCCGACGAAACGATCCGCACGAGCCAGCTCGCGTTCTTGCGCAACCTCGAGCGTGGTGAGGCGTACCAGGCGATGGCGCCGACGCTGTGGGACATCGACTTCCGTTCGGCGATCGCTCAGGCCGAGCTCGAAGACCGTGAGCAGCAGGCCTCCTACCACCGCCTCGCGTTCCACAAGACCGACGGCTCCGGCGACATCCACATCGAGACCACCCGGCCCGAGCTGCTCGCGGCGTGTGTCGCGCTGGTGGCGAACCCCGCCGATGAGCGCTACCAGCCGTACTTCGGCAAGACCGTCTCGACACCGGTGTTCGGCGTTGAGGTCCCGGTGCTCGCGCACCCGCTCGCTCAGCAAGACAAGGGCTCTGGCATCGCCATGGTCTGCACGTTCGGCGACGTCACCGACATCATCTGGTGGCGAGAGCTCGACCTGCCCAACCGCACGATCCTCGGCAAGGACGGTCGTATCCTCGCCGAGGCTCCCGAAGCGCTGGCGACGGATGCCGCGCGTGCCGCCTATGCCGAGATCGCCGGGCTGACGGTGTTCAGCGCGAAGAAGAAGATGGTCGAGCTGCTCGACGCCTCGGGCGAGCTGCTCGACGTGTCGAAGCCGTTCAGCCACCCCGTCAAGTTCTACGAGAAGGGCGACCGTGCCCTGGAGATCGTCTCGACGCGCCAGTGGTATCTGCGCAACGGCGCCCGCGATGAGGCATTCCGCGAGAAGCTCATCGCGTTGGGCACGAGCATGCACTGGCACCCGGACTTCATGCGCGTACGCTTCGAGAACTGGACCAACGGTCTCACCGGTGACTGGCTCATCAGCCGTCAGCGCTTCTTCGGGGTGCCCATTCCCGTCTGGTATCCGCTCGATGAGAACGGCGAACGGATCGAGGGCGGCGTGATCACCGCCGACATCGCGGCGTTGCCTGTCGACCCGACCACTGATGTGCCCCCGGGCTACACAGAGGCTCAGCGCGGGATCGCGGGTGGCTTCGACGGCGAGAAGGACATCTTCGACACGTGGGCGACGTCCTCGCTCACCCCGCAGCTCGCCGGCGGTTGGCAGCGCGATGACGAGCTGTGGAACCTCGTTGCGCCGTTCGACCTGCGCCCGCAGGGGCAGGACATCATCCGCACGTGGCTGTTTTCCACCATGGTGCGCTCGGCCCTCGAAGACGACCGCGCTCCGTGGTCGGATGCCGCGATCAGCGGCTTCATCGTCGACCCCGACCGCAAGAAGATGTCGAAGTCGAAGGGCAACGTCGTCACGCCCGCCGACATCCTGGATCAGCACGGCACCGACGCGGTGCGCTACTGGGCGGCCTCGAGCCGCCTGGGCGCCGATGCCGCGTTCGACCCGCAGAACCCGACACAGGTCAAGATCGGTCGTCGCCTGGCGATCAAGGTGCTCAACGCCGCCAAGTTCGTGCTGTCGTTCCCGGTTCCCGAAGGCGCCCACGTGACGCACGATCTGGATGCCGCGATGCTCGCCACTCTCGACCAGGTCGTCCGCGACGCCACGAGGGCCTTCGAGTCGTACGACCACGCGCGTGCACTGGAGGTCACCGAAGCCTTCTTCTGGACCTTCTGCGACGACTACCTCGAGCTCGTCAAGGAGCGTGCGTACAACCAGACCGACGTCGGCCAGGCATCGGCCGCGCTCGCCCTGCGCCTGGCGCTGTCGACCCTGCTGCGGCTGCTCGCCCCGGTGCTGGCCTTCGCCACCGAGGAGGCGTGGTCGTGGTTCGAGGACGGTTCGATCCACACCGCATCATGGCCGAAGCCCCTCGGTGACGGCGACGGTTCGACGTCTGCGAGCGGTGACCCCGCCGTGCTCGTCGCCGCCAGCGCCGCACTCATCGGCATCCGTCGTGCGAAGACCGAGGCGAAGGCGTCGCAGAAGACGCCCGTGAGCCGCCTCGTGCTGCGCGCGGACGACGTGACCATCGCCGCGCTGCGCCTCGCCGAGGGCGATCTGAAGGCCGTCGGCCGCATCACCGAGCTCGAGTTGCTCGGTGGGGGCGACGCCCTCACGGTCGAAGCCGTCGAACTCGCTCCGGAGCTCTGACATGCAACTGGGAACGCGCTGGACCAGCGGCGACGAGCCCCCCACGGCGGTGCCGACGGTGCTGCGGGCACAGATTCATGCCGTCGATCGCGCTCTGCCCGCCGACGATCTCGGTCAGCCGCGTCCGCGATGGACACTGACGTTCCTGGAGGGTCGGCCTCTCGCCGAGCTCGACACCGGCGTCATCGTCGAAGCCACGGCATCCGGCGAGGTCGTTGTTCGTCACGACGACGAGGACGACTTCGCCTGATCGCTACGGCGTCAGGATGTGATGTCTGGGCTCGGAACGGGCCGATCTGGGCGGTGGATTCGATAGACGATCCGCACGAACGGCCCGGCGGCGCGGGCCGACTGCAGCGACAAACGGTTCGATTCGATGCGGCGCGGCAGGAGCGGGGCACCGGCTCCGTGCGCGACCGGTGCGAGAGAG
>CAUPYO010000142.1:0-5985 GCA_963515565.1 uncultured Microbacterium sp. | reverse complement strand
ACCACGGCCAATCCCAGGCTGCTGCGGGGTCTTTCGCCGGGGGCCAGAGTGTTGAGGGCTCGTCCGGAGAGCAGGGCGAGGATGCTGCCGACCACGACGAACGGCAAGATCGTCTCGAGGGTTCCCGTCGGCCGGTCGGCGAGGGAGCCGACACCCCAGAATCGCATCCGATCGAATGCGCGTGGATCGACGAGCGTCAGCAGTGTGGCGGCGCCGAGGAATACTGCGCTCAGCGCCGTGCCGACAAGGGTAAGCCGTACGGGTGTCGCCCCTTCCTTGGCGCGGTGCGCAATGACGTACACAAGGACCGCCGCGACCGCCGCTCCGCTGAAGGCCCACCACACGTAGTCGCCGATGTGGACGAGGCCGAAAGCGGCGACGCCGATCGCGACCGCGAGTGCGGCGCCGGCATTGACGCCGAGCAGCCCCGGATCCGCGAGAGGATTGCGCGCCACGGCCTGCATCAGCGTCCCGGAGAGCCCGAGAGCGATGCCGACGGTGATGCCGAGGCCGGTGCGTGGGAGGCGTACATCGGTCACGGTGATGTGCGAGATGGATCCGTCGGGAGCGAGCAGCGCAGCGATCACTGCCGACGGCGGCAAGAGAGCCGAGCCGACCAGGGTGCTCGTCAGCGCCGCGGCCGCCAAGACGAGCACCGATGCGGCGAGACCGAGTCCCCCCGCGCGGGTGAGTCGTCGCCGGCCGGCTGGTCGAGTGCGCTCTTGCGGACGGCTCATGCGAGGGCGGGATGCGGCGGATACCGCAGTGTCAGTGCGGTCACTCCCCATCCGAGCTCGTGGAGTGCGGCTACCCTCCACCCCGCCTCGGAGCTCAGGTGCGTCAGTCGGTCGATGCTCCGCGGTGCGGCGCCGGTGATCGCGGTCTGGAGGAGTTCGTTCTCGACGGAGTGTGGGTCGAGGGGGTCCGCTCTCGTGGGTTCGATGAGGATGACCTCGGCGGCGGTGAGGGCACTCAGGTATGCGCGTGCTTCGTCGTCGGTGCGGTGGGTGAGGGCGCGAGCATGGATCTGAGTGGTGACGCCATCGGCGTCGACCGGCGGAGGATCTGCCAGCGAGCTCAGTGCGTCGGTCACGATGGACCGGCCGGGACCGTGCACAGAGACAGACGGTGCGTTCCCCCACGGGCGGGCGGTGACGAAAGCGGGCATGAGGTAGGCGAGGCCCGCGGCCTGCTCTTCGAGCTCGTTGCGAACCTTCACGTCGGCGGTTTCGAGCGCTGCGAGGCTAACCCCCCGGTCGAGCTGCCACGCGGAGCCTCCGTTACGCGCGGCGCCTGCGAAGTGGCGCAGCGCGAGGAGAGCATCGGCAGTGAACCCTTCGAAGCGTTCGCGTTCGTGGTCGTCCGTCACGATCTCGTGCCCTCTCGCGGTGAGGCGGAGAGTCTGATCGTTGGGGTGAAGGAGGCCTCGAGCGGTCAGTACAGCGAGCAGGGGCTCGAGGGCGGAGTCAGGAAGGTCGAGACGGCGATGCAGCTCCGTTGCGGTCGTGGGGCACTCCTCGAGGGCATCGAACACTCCGAGTTGGAGCGCGGCCCGCACAGCAAACCACGCAGCGGGCGAGGCGACGGCTGTTGGTCCAGATGGGGCAACGGCGGCGTCCGTTGCGTCTGCATCGGCGGCGTCTGCGACACGTGCATGCCAGTATCCCGTGATGTTCTGGTGCGACTTCGGGATGCCGTGCACGCGGCTCAGCGACCGGCGGACCGGCAGGAGCGCGCGGGACTCGGCTCCTGCCCACACATATGGTCTGCCCATGAACCAGACCGGCCCCCACTCCTCGACGGCCCTCTCGAGGACGGATGCGTCTTCAGGGGCTGCCCGTACCCACCGGATCTCGTCGTCGGGCCCGCACGCCAATTCCTGGCGCGCCTCGTCGTCGGCGATCGTGATGAGCGCACGGACTGGTGCGTTCACGGGGCGCTCCTCGAGGAAGCGCGAGATGGCGGGCAAAGCGGTCTCGTCGCCGATCAGCACGACGCGGTCGACGTGCGTCGGAAGGACCGTCGACGACTTCGGCCCGACGACCCATAGCTCGTCGCCAACGCTGGCTGTCCGGGCCCACGACTCGGCTGGTCCGGGCTCGCCGTCCAACGCGTGCATCACGAAGTCGAGGTCGAGCTCGTTCTCGGCGACACGGCGAGGCGTGTAGTCCCGGCCGGCGCGGGTGTTCGAGGGGGTCCACTCGATTCCGTGGGCAAGCTGTGCGGGCAGTACATCTTCGACGGGGCCATCGGTGTTGAACAGTAGTTTCACGTGATCATCGAACATCGGACTGGCGAAGGCGGGATGAGCGATCCCTGCGCGTTCGAAGGCGCTGAGCTGCGTGCCGCCGAGTGTGATCCGACGCATGCGCGGAGTCACCGTGCTGACGCGGATCACCTCGAGTCGGCGCAGAACCAGTGGGTGCGCGATGAATCGCAGCGACGTCATCCGGTCACCCTCGCTTCATGAACTGCTGCTGAATCAGTGTGAGCAGGGCCATCGACTCGTCGAAGTCCGCGCGCTGCGCCCAGTACGGAAACTGGTAGACCCGATTCGCCGTGAAGGCGGGCAGCGAGGCCCAGACCGGGTTCTGGCGCAGCGTCGCGATGTCGACTGTTTCTGCGTTGAACCCGAAGACGAACAGGGAGTCCTGCGTAAGCAGCTGGCCCGCTTGCTCGGTCGATATCTCGAACGAGTCGCCTCCTGCGGTGTAGGGCGTGAAGTTGCCGGTGGCGAAAAGTTTGGCCGGGTGGAAGCCGAGGTCGGTGAATATCCGAGGAAGACCGCGGTCTTCGATCAGTACGAAGGGGCGCTGGTCGGCGGTGAAGCTGAGGAAGGCCGAGTCGCCGGCGGGCGGTGTGATGGAGTTGCGGACCTCGGCGACCTTCTTCTCGTAGGCGGCGAGAGCATCCGCGTACACCTGTGGGGTTCCGAAGACATCGGATGCCAGGAATTCGAACTGTTGCTGCCACTGGGTCAGGGAGCCCGAGACGATGATCGTCGGCGCGATCGCGGAAAGTTGGCTGTAGGCCTTCGTGGCCAGCATCAAGGGGTAGCCGAGTCCGCCGGCAACGATCAGGTCCGGCTGGAGAGCGAGGATCGCCTGAAGGTCGAACCCTTCTCCGCTCCACGGCACGAACTCGGTGCCTGCGGCGCGGGCGTCGGAGGCCCACGAATCAGCAAACGCCGGGACGGTGTTGGTTGCTTCCGACGTCATCCCTACGACGGGAACTTCGAGGTCGAACAAGTAGCCGGCGAGCGCGTAGTTCAGCAGCACGACGCGCTTCGGGGCGGTGGGGATGGCGACATCCCCCTGCGATGTCGATACGACTCGGGTGGTGGATGCCGCCGCCGCGGAGGTGGGGGGCTGTGCCGCAGAACCGGCAGGAGCGGCGCAGCCGGCGAGACTGACGCATACGGCAAGGAGGGCGATGGTCAGCGTGGAGGAGGACAGGAGACGGGAACGCATACGGACACCTCGAAGGAGGCGGTGCATGAAGCACCGCCGGTGGGCGGGAAGGTAAGGCAAGCCTAAGATGGCGTGTGTGCGGCAGCGATCCTCAGACGACGCGGACGTGATACTCGTGCGACGTCACGTCCTGCAAGGCGGTGCGTTGTGCAGGATGTGACGTTGCGACTACAGCACCTCGAGCCCGATAACGTGATCCGATTCTTCGGGCATCCCACGCATGTGCACGACGTTCCCCACCTCATCTATGTCGTGGTGGGGACAGCTCACCTCACTGTGGATGGTGTGCGGATGACATTAGGGCCGCACGAATCGGTCTGGCTGGCGGCGGGCGTTCCGCACGCGGCTCAATACGACCGCGGCAGTCTTGTTCTCGGGCCCTTCCTCGAGGCCCAGGACGCTCCTGGGCGGCGAGTGGTGAAACTCCCCGCGACGCCCGAGATCACCTCACTCATGACCACGGTGCTCGGCGTCGCCCCGCGCACTCCCGAGCAGGTTGCTCCCCTGCGCCGAGCCATCGGTGACGCCTTGCGTGCGCTCTTCACCTGTCACTTCACCCTCGTCGCACCTCGGCATCCGGGCGTCACGCGCCTCGCTCGGAAGGCAGCGACCTCAACCCAAACCCTCGCCCAACTCGCCGCCGAGCACGCGCTGAGCGCACGACAAGTTCAACGGGTGTTCCTGCGCGAGACAGGAATGTCATTTCAACAGTGGCGTGTGCGGGCTCGACTAAACGTGGCGATCGCGCACCTCCGGGGCGGGGAGTCCGTGGCATCCGCGGCGCTGAGAGTGGGATACGAAACCCGATCGGGTCTGGTGAAGGCGCTCGAGCGCGAAGTCGCCGCGCACGATCTCGAGGAGATTCTCGGGCGCACGTCTCCCACACGCTGATACGCGCGATTCCTCTCGTCGCCAGCCTTGGCCTACCTCGCCGCCAAGCCAAGGCTGGCAACGAGAGGCGCGACCGTGATCACCAGGATGAAGACGCGTTCGGTTATGCCGAACGTCCGGCGGCGCAGCGGCCGGACGACCAGAGATACCACGAGTGCGCCCAGACTGATGGCGGCGATCGGGGCGAGCACAGCGATCAGAGCGCCGGGCTCACCGCCCACCAAACGTCCGACCGGGCCGATAGTGGAGTATCCGATGGTGAACCAGGCGACTGCGAGCGCAAGGTGCAGCCGTCCGCGGAACGTGGCAGGAGCGCCAGTCCGATCGGTCGGCACAAGCGGCATGACGGCCAACAACATCCCGAGGGTAAGGAGCCAGAAACCGACGCCGCCGCGGTGCGACCCGAGGTCCGCGTCGCTCAAGATCCCTGCACCCAGCGCGAGCCAGGCTAGTGCTGCGCTCCACGACGACATGGTCGCGAGGACGCGCGTGGTGCGCGAATGGGCCACCGCGTAGTCGCTGACGGTGTCGCGGACGGGATGGATTCCCCCCGGCACGACGTGCAGGAGCACGAGAAGGAGGAGGCGGCACACGAAGAGGGTTGCGGCGAAGACGAGAAGCGGGTGAGACATAGATGGCCCTTCCGGATAGTGCGGCTCTGACTGTCGACAATGAGGCTAAAGATTGAAGTAACTTGAAGGTCAAGGAGGTGTCGGATGAGGATCGGCGAGGTGGCTCGACTCACGGGGATCGCGCCGTCTGCAATACGGTTCTACGAACAGGCGGATATGTTCAGCCCGGGTCAGGTCGCGCGTGGATCCAACGGATACCGCGACTATTCCCTTGGAGCGCTGCGTCGGCTCGAGTTGATTCACGCAGGTCGCGCTGCGGGCTTCTCTTTGGATGAGATGCGCACACGAATGCGCGACTGGGAATCGATGGCACGGACGGAGCGTGCTGAACTCCTCATCGCGCAGCTTCAGGTCATCGACGAACGCATGCGGGAGCTCGCACGCGGGCGGGCTACGGTGAGCAACGCGATAGCCCGGTTGACCGAGTCTCAATCCGAATGAGTTCGCAGCGGGGCTCGTCGGGCGGCGGCACTATGCGCGTGGTGCCGGGGAGCAAGGAGGTAGACGCCGTCGTTCCCAACGGCAACTGCCTCCACCGTCGACAGGCGACGGTGGAGGCAGCGTGCAGTGGACGGGATCGACGGAGCGGCTCAGAGGCCGTCGCGCTCCATCATCTCGACGATGATCGCGTGGCGGTCCATGTTGGTTTCGGTGTACTCGTCGGCGTAGTTCAGGCCGTAGGGGCCCATGTGCTGGCCGGCGCATCCGACGTAGGCTCCGGGACCGTCCCACGCTTCCATCTGGGCCGTGGTCGAGGGGCCGTCCCATCGGGCATCGTCCGCGCATCCGTCGAACCATGCCTGGCTGGTGCCGACGCCGTGCGTGTGGGACATCTCGTGAAGGGCAGTGCCTTCCTGCATATACTGCCGCCCCGCCCCGAACTTGATGTCGCTTCCGTACGCCTCGGCGGTGCCCACATTGGGGTCGTAGAACACGCTGACATGGCGTTCGATCTCGGTCAGACGGTTGTAGCGTGCGGTGGCCTTGTCCAT
>CAUPYO010000141.1:0-5988 GCA_963515565.1 uncultured Microbacterium sp. | reverse complement strand
GAGCACCGCGGCATCCTCACCCAGGCGGTCGAGCATCTCGGCGAGGCCGTCGGGGGCGGTGATGGGGGCCGCATCCGAGGCGAGCTGCGCCCGGCTGGCCGCATATCCCCGGCTGAGCGCATCGGCAGTCGCCCCGGCGGCCACTGCCAGCACCCGCACGAGGTCGTACGCGTCGATGGCGGCATCGCCTGTGGCCTCGCCGGCACCCTCCGAGCTGCCCGCATCCGCACCTTCGGTGGCGGCGAGGCCCGCCGCGACATCGTCGACGAACGACGGGCCCAATCCGGCCTGCTCGGCGACGGCGCGAGCATAGGCGCGCACCGGGCCGTCACCGAGGGCGACGGTACCGTCGAAGTCGAAGATGAGAATGGGACGAGGCACGGAGCTCCCTGGTGGTTGTCGGGGCGTCCAGAGCGGATGTGGACGCTTGGTCCATAGTGAAGGAGACTTGTGGACGAAATGACCACACCAGATGAACATCCGGTAAAAAGTGGTGATGAGCAGGCTCGTCTCGACGCCGCAGCCGGGGTGGCCGAGCGCGACCCCGCCGCCGCGATCGCCCTTCTCCCCTGGCTCGGCGCTGCGATCGACGCGGATGCCGCCGCGGACCGGTTCGCGATGTGGGGGCGCTCGACGGTCATCGACGAGAACACGGGCACGGCGGTGGTCCCGGCATCCGTGTTCGATGCGCTGCACGCGCGGGCTGGAATCGACGCCGAGTTTCCCGTCGGCAACGCGGGATTGCTGCACGTCTACGGCTACCTCCTGTCAACGGAGCCCACGCCCTACGGCCTCAAGCGCGAGCGCTGGCTCGACGGCGCACTCGCCCAGGCATACGGCCTGGCCGGCGACGCCTTCCACCCGTGGGTGCTCTCGGCCGATGACACCGTGCTGGCACGCGTGACCGGCGCGATGACCGCGTTGCTTTCCCGCGAACCGCTACGGCGAGAGCGCGTCGGTGATGATGAGGCACTGATCGCGATCGGCCGACGCGCGGCATCCGGCCCGTCAGCGCCGTCAGAGCCGTCCGCGCTCGCCTACGCGCTTGCGCGTCGCGGGCAGCGACAACTCGTCACGACCTTCCCCGTGGCCGATGCTGCCGCCGTGCTGGCCTCCGTCGCGGAGGACGGCCCCCGCCTGCGCTGGAACGCGGTCGCCTGAACGCTCGGAGCGTTCCGTATTCAGTCCCGGCCCGCTTCCCACCGCACGACCACCGCGTCATTTCGCACCCGCCGGCACGTGCCGACCGCCCGCAGACTGAATACGGAACGACCGCGACCGCTAACGGTCACTCACGCGGCGCGTGCGCCTCGAGGAACTCGTACAGATCGGTCGTGTCGACGCCGGGGAACGCACCGGTAGGCAGGGTCGCGAGCAGCGTCCGCGGTGTCCGCACGTTCGGCCAGGCTTGGTCGCGCCACTGCGACTCGAGTTCGGCGGGCGCACGGCGGCAGCACACCTCGACCGCGTGCCGTGACACACTGCGATTGGTGGTCTCGCGTCCGACGAACCACTTCGTGTCGTCGAAGCGCACACCCACTGACACCGAGTGCGCTCCCTCGCTCGAGGTCTCCACGCGCGCCGTGCACCAGAACGTGCCGTTGCCCGTGTCGGTGTACTGGTAATACGGGTTGAACTTGTCGGGAATGTCGAAGACGACCCGACTGGTCCACCGGCGACAGCACATCTGGCCTTCGATCGATCCCAGACGGTCGGCGGGGAAGTTCACGTCGTCGTTCTCGTACGCCTTCGTGATGGTGCCCGACTCGTGCACCTTGAGGAAGTGCACGGGGATGCCGAGGTGACGGGTGGCCAGGTTCGTGAAGCGATGCGCGGCCGTCTCGTACGACACCGAGTACGCGTCGCGGAGGTCTTCGATCGACAGCGCCCGGCGCGCCTTGGCATCGGTGAGCACGGGAACGGCGTGTTCCTCGGGGATCAGCAACGCTCCCGTGAGGTAGTTCGTCTCCACGCGCTGACGCAGAAACTCGGCGTACGAGCGCGGCTCGGCATGCCCGAGGATGCGGCTGGCCAGCGCCTGCAGCACCGCCGTTCGCGAATCGCCCTTCGCCGGCACCGTGCTCGACAGGTACAGCCGCCCGTGCTTGATGTCGGCGACGGAACGGGTGGATGCCGGCAGGTCGGCGACATAATGCAGTGAGAACCCCAGATGCGCGGCGATGTCCGACGCTGTTCGCTGGGTGAGCGGACCGCCGGGGTGATCGACGGCGCTCAGAATGCCGCGAGCGTGTTCTTCCAGCTCGGCGAAGTAGTTGTCCTGGCGGCGCATGAGGTGGCGCAGATCCACGTTCGCGCGGCGGGCCTCCTCGGGAGTGGCCGACCTCTCGTCGCCGAGTCGTTCGATCTCGCCCTGCAGAGCCAGGAGGGCGCGGAGGGCGTCGTCGGGAACCGTCTTTCCGATGCGGAAAGGCTCGATACCGAGCGCCCGGAAGGTCTGCCCCTTCATCGCGCGTTCGAGCGCGATCTCGAGCGTCGCACGCTCGTCGAGGGGTTCGGCCTCGAGCAGCTGGTCGACCGTCGCCCCCAGCGCCTTCGCGATCGCCCGCAGCAGCGTCAGCTTGGGTTCGCGCTTGCCGGTCTCGATCATCGAGAGCTGGCTCGGCGCCCGCTCGACCGCGGCGGCGAGCTCGTCGAGTGTCATCCCCTGAGCGACGCGCAGTTGACGGATGCGCCGACCGATCGTCAGCGCGTCAGCGTCGTCGCCGGCGGATGAGGAGGCGGCGGCGAGCGGAACATCGACGTTCGTCATGTCCGGGATTGTGTCACAGAACGTGAATTTCAAGCAATCTTCACACTGCACTTGGTTACTCCCGGCTCCAAACTTCACCCACAGTGGAGTCACGAGCCACCGCCGGCATCGCCCCGGCATCCGATGAAGGAGAGCACCATGACGATCCAGGCCACCCCCGGTCAACCGCCCCTCCGCGCCGGCGACCAGACGCAGACCGCTGCCGAGCTGCAGGAGATCTGGGCCACCGACCCTCGCTGGGACGGCATCGCCCGCACGTATACCGCCGAGGACGTCATCCGCCTGCGCGGATCGGTCCGCGAGGAGAACACGCTCGCCCGCCGCGGCGCGGAGAACCTCTGGAACCTGCTTCACACCGAGGACTACATCCGAGCCCTCGGCGCCTACACCGGCGGGCAGGCCGTGCAGCAGGTGCGCGCGGGGCTGAAAGCCATTTACCTCTCGGGCTGGCAGGTCGCCGCCGACGGCAACCTGGCCGGTCAGACCTACCCCGACCAGAGTCTCTACCCGGCCAACTCCGTGCCCGCCGTCGTGCGTCGCATCAACAACGCCCTGATCCGTCAGGACCAGATCGAGCACGCGGAGGGCGAGGTGACCCAGGACTGGCTGGCGCCCATCGTCGCGGATGCCGAGGCCGGCTTCGGTGGCCCCCTCAACGCGTACGAGCTCGCGCAGTCACTGATCCAGGCCGGAGCCGCCGGCATCCACTGGGAAGACCAATTGGCCAGCGAGAAGAAGTGCGGCCACCTCGGCGGCAAGGTGCTGGTGCCCACGCAGCAGCACATCCGCACCCTCAACGCGGCCCGGCTCGCCGCCGACGTCGCCGGCGTGCCGACCGTCATCATCGCCCGCACCGACGCACTGGCCGCCGACCTGCTCACGAGCGACGTCGACCCGCGCGACCAGGAGTTCACCACCGGTGAGCGCACGAGCGAAGGCTTTTACCGGGTGCGCCCGGGCCTGCAAGCGGTCATCAGCCGCGGTCTCGCGTTCGCCCCCTACGCCGACCTGCTGTGGGTGGAGACCGGCGAGCCCGACATCGAGCTGGCCCGCGCGTTCGCGAACGCGATCCACGAGCAGTTCCCCGGCAAGATGCTCGCCTACAACTGCTCACCGAGCTTCAACTGGAAGCGTCACCTCAGCGACGAGCAGATCGCGACGTTCCAGCAAGAGCTCGCCGAGCTGGGCTACACCTTCCAGTTCATCACGCTGGCCGGCTTCCACGCCCTGAACTACTCGATGTTCGACCTCGCCTCCGGCTACGCCGAGCGCGCCATGAGCGCGTATGTCGAGCTGCAGGAAGCCGAGTTCGCCGCAGAATCGCGCGGTTACACCGCCACCAAGCATCAGCGCGAGGCGGGCACCGGCTACTTCGATGTCGTTTCCACGGCGCTCAACCCCGACAGCGCCACCCTCGCTCTGGTGGGATCCACCGAGGCACAACAGTTCCACTGAGCCACCACACACGCACACGACACAGAAAGAGCAGGGCCATGACTCCCACCGCCACGGGCACCGCGCCCGCATCCACCATCACCATCACCGGACCGATCCGCGACCGCTACGACGAGATCCTCACCCCGGCGGCCATCGCGTTCCTCGCCGAGCTGCACGTCCGCTTCGCGGGGCGCCGCCACGACCGCCTCGCCGACCGCATGCGCCGCCGGTTCGAGATCGGCAACGGGCACGACCCGCAGTTCCGCTCCGACACGGCCCACATCCGCGAGGATGCGGACTGGAAGGTCGCCGGCGCGGGACCCGGTCTCGAGGACCGCCGGGTCGAGATCACCGGTCCCACCGACCCGAAGATGACGATCAACGCGCTCAACTCCGGTGCGAAGGTGTGGCTGGCCGACCAGGAGGATGCCACGAGCCCCACCTGGCGGAACGTCATCGAGGGTCAGCTGTCGCTGTTCGACGCGATCCGCGGACAACTGTCGTACACGAGCCCCGAGGGCAAGGAGTACCGCGTCACCGCGGAGCAGACGCCCACCATCGTGATGCGCCCGCGCGGCTGGCACCTGGTGGACAAGCACATCCGTTACGCCGACCGCGCGGGGCGCGACCTCGCGGCATCCGGCTCACTGGTCGACTACGGCCTGTATTTCTTCCACAACGCGCAGCGCCTCATCGACAACGGTGTGGGCCCGTACTTCTACCTGCCGAAGATCGAGTCGGCGGAGGAGGCGAAGCTGTGGGACGACGTCTTCACCTTCAGTGAGGACTACATCGGCATCCCGCACGGCACGATCCGCGCCACCGTGCTCATCGAGACGCTGCCGGCAGCATTCGAGATGGAAGAGATCCTCTTCGAGCTGCGCGATCACATCGCCGGACTCAACGCCGGCCGCTGGGACTACATCTTCTCGATGATCAAGAACTACCGGGGCCGCGGGGCCCGGTTCGTGCTGCCCGACCGCAGCCAGGTGACGATGACCGTCCCCTTCATGCGGGCCTACACCGAACTGCTCGTGAAGACGTGCCACAAGCGCGGAGCCTTCGCGATCGGCGGCATGAGCGCCTTCATCCCCAACCGTCGCGACCCCGAGGTGACGGCGCAGGCGTTCGAGAAGGTCGCCGCCGACAAGAAGCGCGAGGCCGGCGACGGGTTCGACGGCACGTGGGTGGCCCACCCCGACCTGATCGCGGTGGCCCAGGCCGAGTTCGACGCCGTGCTCGGCGAGCGCCCGAACCAGATCGACCGTCAGCGCCCCGAGGTGAACGTGCAGGCATCGCAGCTGATCGATGTGCACATCGGACTTCCGATCTCGGCGGCGGGCGTCTACGGCAACGTGTCGGTGGCGATCCGCTACATCGAGGCGTGGCTGCGGGGCCTCGGCGCCGTCGCCATCGACAACCTGATGGAGGATGCCGCGACCGCCGAGATCAGCCGCAGCCAGGTCTGGCAGTGGATCCACCAGGACCGTTCGACCGATGACGGCACCCGCATCACCCGTGAGTACATCGAGGGCCTCATCTCGCGGGTGCTCGTCGAGGTGGAGCGCCGGGACGGCGACCGCTTCGACGACGCGGCGACGATCTTCCGCGATGTCGCGCTCGGCGAGGACTTCCCGACGTTCCTCACCCTCGGGGCGTACGCCGACTACCTCGAGGACTGAGACCGCGCGGAGACGACGGGGGGGGGGTTGCGCGGCCAGCACCCCCCCCCCGGGGGGGGGGGGGGGGGGCAAGTTTTGAGGATTTTGGTTAATAGTTTT
>CAUPYO010000140.1:0-6020 GCA_963515565.1 uncultured Microbacterium sp. | reverse complement strand
CCCCCCCCCCGCCGTGAACGACCGGCGACCTGGCCCCGCCCATCGGCGCAGCGGCGCCGGGCTCGACGGACTGGAGATCTCCGACGTCGACCGTCACGAACGGCTGACCGCGATGCGGGAAGGCCGGCTCGGTTCGGTCCACTCGTGGGAGCTGGTGACCGCGGTGGACGGGCCCGGCACGCGGCTGACCACGTTCCTCAGCGGCTGCCCGCTGCAGTGCCTCTACTGCCACAACCCCGACACCCTCGCAATGAAGGACGGGCAGCCCATCACGAGCGATGAGTTGCTCGCCCGCATCGCCCGCTATACCGAGGTGTTCCGCGCCACCGGAGGGGGCATCACGCTCTCCGGCGGCGAGGTGCTCATGCAGCCCGCGTTCGCCGCACGAATCCTTCGCGGGGCGAAGGAGCTCGGCATCCACACCGCGATCGACACCTCGGGCTACCTGGGCACTGCGGCCTCCGACGCGATGCTCGACGATGTCGACCTCGTCCTGCTCGATGTCAAGAGTGGCGACCCGGACACCTACCGCGCCGTCACCGGCCACGAACTCGAGCCGACCCTCGCCTTCGGACGACGCCTCGCCGAACGCGCACACGGACCCGAGGTCTGGATCCGCTACGTGCTCGTGCCCGGACTCACCGACGAGGTCGACAACGTCGAGGCCGTCGCGGCATACGCGGCATCCCTCAACGACATCCGCCCCGGCACCGTGACGCGCGTCGAGGTGCTGCCGTTCCACCAGATGGGACGCGACAAGTGGGACGCCCTCGGTCGCCCGTATCAGCTCGCCGACACCGAACCGCCGTCGGTCGAGCTCGTCGACCGGGTGTGCGCACAGTTCCGTGCGCACGAACTGCTCACCTTCTGACCACGAACCCTGGCCGCGCCTTCCCCCCGGCGGCCACGCGCCCGGATCACCACCGATCGGGCCGCGGGACTGATCCGCCCCTCCCCATCCCCTGCGGGCGGATCGGTCCCCTTTTCCGCCCAGCGTCCGGAACCTACGCCCGCGGGTCAGGCAGCGGCGATGGCGGCATCGGCCGCCGCGCGCGCCCAGGTCTCGGCGTCGGCGAGCGCCTCGCGCGTGAGCGTCGAGGGCGCGTCGTGCGCATCGACGACGCGCTGCACCGTCTCGACGATGCCGGGAAACGAGAGGCGCCCCTCGTGGAAGGCGTCGACGGCCTGCTCGTTGGCCGCGTTGAACACCGCCGGGTACGTCGACCCGGCACGCCCGACGTGCTTGGCCAGGGCGACGGCGGGAAAGGCCTCGTCATCGAGCGGCTCGAAGGTCCAGGCGCTCGCGCGCGTCCAATCCAGCGGCGCTCCCACTCCGCTCACGCGGTGCGGCCAGTCCAGTCCCAACGAGATCGGCAGACGCATGTCGGGCGGCGATGACTGCGCGATGGTCGAGCCGTCGACGAACTCGACCATCGAGTGCACGACCGACTGCGGATGAACGACCACGTCGATCGCGTCGTAGTCGACGCCGAACAGCAGATGAGCCTCGATCACCTCGAGTCCCTTGTTGACGAGCGTCGCGGAGTTGGTCGTCACCACTCGCCCCATGTCCCAGGTCGGGTGGGCGAGCGCCTGGGCGGGAGTGACATCGGCGAGTTCGGCGCGGCTGCGTCCGCGGAAAGGCCCCCCGGATGCCGTGAGCACCAGCCGCCGCACTTCGCCGGCACTTCCGGCACGCAGGGCCTGCGCGATGGCGGAGTGCTCCGAATCGACGGGCACGATCTGCCCGGGTGCTGCCACGGCGGTGACGAGCGCTCCCCCGACGATGAGGGATTCCTTGTTGGCGAGGGCGAGAGTGCGGCCACACTCCAGCGCAGCGAGCGTCGGCCCGAGACCCACCGATCCTGTGATGCCGTTGAGGACGACGTCGGCATCCACCTCGCGGACGAGGTCCTCGGCTTCGGCGGCGCCCAGAGCGGTGTGCTCGACGTCGAACTGGGCCGCCTGTTCGGCGAGCATCGCCGTGTTGGTACCCGCCGCGAGCCCCACGACCTCGAAGCGGTCGCGACGCGTGCGGATCACATCGAGCGCCTGCGTGCCGATCGAACCAGTGGAGCCGAGGATCAGGATGCGGCGCATCCTGTCAGCCTACTCGGCTCCTCTCCGCCCCTTACTGGGCCTGCGACGTCTGGGTGCCGAGGATGTCGACCACGAAGACGAGCGTCTCACCCTTGAGGTCGGTGGTGTTGATCTCACCCTCGCCGTAGCCGTCCGCGGGCGTCATGACCACGAGAACCTGCGAGCCGACGGTCTGACCCTCGAGCGCCTTACGGAAGCCCGGAACGACCCCGGTCGTGGTGAAGCTGGTCGGCACGCCGCCCTTGTCCCACGTCGAGTCGAAAGTCTGACCGTTCGACCAGCGCACGCCCGTGTACTGCACGAGCACCTGGTCGCCGGTCTGCACCGTGATGCCGTCACCCTTTTTTAGCGTGGCGATCTCCGTCTGCGCCGGCGGGTTGCCGCCGGGCAGCGTGATCTTCGGAGCGCCGTTGTCGCCGAGCTCGACGGTCGGCATGCCGGCGACGGGGGCCTGAGCGGCACCCCAGGCAGCGCTGGGGACGACCGACAGCAGATCCACGACGTAGACCTGGGCAGCTCCCTGCTCGCTGGCCGGGAAGGTCGCCACGACACGCTCGCCGGGAGCGCCGCAGCCGAGCACCTGGCCGAGCGGGCTCGACGCCGAGATCTGGGCGGGCAGCAACTGGCCGGCGGTGTAGCCGACGTCGCCCATCTTCTGGCCGCTCTCCGCGTCGTAGGCGGTCATGGCGTAGGAGATGAAATCGCCCGCGGCGACCGGAGTACCGGTGCCCTTGTCGATCGTCTTCGCCTGGAGCTTGTCGATCTGCAACGGCGCGGTGAACGACAGGGTCGGCGCCTTACCGGCATCCCCGCTCACGGTCACTGCGTCGGCCGCGGCGCCGGAGGGCACCTGAGCATCGCAAAGATCGGCTGCGGCGGCGGCCGTGGGGGTCCCCGACGCCGCGCCTCCCCCGGAACCGCTGCACCCGACGAGCAGGACGGCGGAGACGGCGGCGATGGAAAGAGCAGCGAGCGGGCGCAGGCGCACGATGAGACCTCACAAGTGGGAGACGGAAACCCTCCCATCCTTCCCCAGTTTGTTCTGTGCCTGCTGGGAGTGGCTCCGCCGGACGGCTTCCGTGCGCGCCGCGGGGCATGCGCGAACCGGCATGCAATCGGGAGTACCCTCGACTGGTGACGTCCGCCGAGCCCGCCCCCGACGCCGCCGGCGAGCAGGTTCCCGCCGAGCAGGCTGACGCCGAAGTCTCGGGCATCGGCCTGACGTACGTGATCGGTCGCTGGGTGGTCGCTCCCCTGGCTCGCATGATCTACCGGCCGCGCATCATCGGGCGGAAGAACTTCCCGCGCAAGGGCGCGGTCATCCTCGCCAGCAATCACCTCTCGTTCATCGACTCGTTCGTGATCCCGATGGCGGCGCCGCGCCCGGTGCGCTTCCTCGCCAAGTCGAGCTACTTCGACGGCAAGGGGATCAAGGGCTGGTTCTCCCGCCACTTCTTTTATGCCGCAGGGGCGTTTCCCGTGCAGCGCGGCGCCGGACAGGCCGCCCTGGACGCCCTCGCCCAACAGCGTCGGCTGCTCGAGAGCGGGTGGTCGACCGCTCTGTATCCCGAAGGGACGCGCTCCCTCGACGGACGCCTCTACAAGGGGCGCACCGGTGTGGCATTCCTCGCCCTCCAGACGGGCGCCCCCGTCATTCCGGTGGGACTCGTGGGGACGAACGAGATGATGCCGGTCGGGGCGAAGTTCCCGCGGTTGCGCCCCCGCGTGACGGTGAGCTTCGGCGAGCCCCTCGATCTGTCGCACCACGGCTCGGCCGATTCGGGACGCGCACGACGGCAGGCGACCGACGAGATCATGGCCGCGATCCACGCCCTGTCCGGCCAGGAACTCGCGAACGCCTACAACGAGGCGCCGGCGTCCAATCCGGTCGAGCGTCTCAAGCAGGTTCTGCCGCACGAGCGCCGCTGACCGCCGCCGCGCGTCACGCCACCGCGGTGACGACCGGCTCGTGCCGCACGGGGAAGTTCACCGAGTTGGCGATGAAGCACCACTCGCGCGCCTGCGCGTGGGCCGACTCCGCGGCGGGGATCATGGATGCCGCCGCCACCTCGACGCGCGGGCGCAGCACCACCTCGGTGAACGCACCCCCGCCGCGGCCGTCTTCAGTCATGAAACCGGTGGCGTCGTCTTCGTATGACACGACCACCACGCCCGCCTGCACACACGCGTGCAGGTAGGACAGCAGATGGCACTCCGACAGTGCAGCCAGGAGCATGTCCTCGGGATTCCACTTGGCCGGGTCTCCGCGAAACGGCCGGTCACTCGAGGCCTCGATGTTCGGCTTGCCGTCGACGGAAACCAGAATCGAACGGTCATAGTCGCGATAGCCGCTGGTGCCCGTGCCCCGATTGCCGGTCCACCGGCTGTGCAGGGCGTAGTGGTGTTCGCCGATCATCACGCCAGTCTGCCATCTGCACGCCGGTGCACGGCATCCCGGGCTCGCGGGCCGGTACCGGCCAAGTAGGCTCTTCTGCGTGTCAGATCCTCGCACAGCAGCCCGTTCGTCCGCAGCCGCCGGCACCATCGCCGTCGCCGATGCCGTGGAGCTCGCCGTCGTCGAGCGTAGCGGTTTCATCGAATCGCGTCACGCCGGGTCGGCGGTCGTGCTCGATCCCGACGGGGTCGTGCAGCTGAGTCTCGGCGATGTCGAGGCGCCGATCCTGCCGCGCTCGAGCATGAAGCCGCTGCAGGCTCTGGGCTGCCTGACGGCGGGCGTGACCCTCGAGGGCGAACAGCTCGCACTGTCAACGGCGAGCCACAGCGGCACCGACCGCCACGCCGCCGTGGTCCGCGAGATCCTCGCGTCGGCCGGACTGGGCGAGGACCAGCTGCAGTGCCCCCCGGCATGGCCGGGAGATACTGCGACACGCGACGAGATGGTGCGGGAGCTCGACCAGCCGGCACGCGTGCGCATGAACTGCTCGGGCAAGCACGCGACGATGCTGCTGGCCTGCACAGCGAACGGCTGGGATCTGGAGACCTACCTCGACCCGCAGCATCCTCTGCAGGTGCACATCCGCGAAGTCATCGAGCGACTGACCGGGGCGAAGGTCTCGACGATGGCCATCGACGGCTGTGGAGCACCGGTGTACGCGATGAGCCTGACGGCGCTCGGCCGCGCGGCGCATCGGATCGCAACGGCGTCGGAGCGTTCCCCGTTCGCACTGCACCGCATCGCCGGCACCCTGGTGCGCGCGGTCCGCGAGAACCCGTGGGCCATCGACGGTCCCGGCCGTCCCGACACGATCGCCATCGAGCGACTCGGCGTGTTCGCCAAGGGCGGCGCCGAAGGGATCATGATCATGACGGCGCCCAACGGCAGCACTGTCGCGCTCAAGACGCTGGACGGCAGCGGGCGCGCCGCGACGGCGATCGCCATCTCGCTGCTGGAACGAGTCGGCGCCCTCAGCTCGACCGACGTCACCACGACGATGGCACAGCTGCCGCTGGAGATCACCGGCGGCGGCCGCGAGGTCGGACGCATCCGCTCAGTGGTCTGAGCAGCGCGGAGCATGCGGCGCGGAGTCAGCCCGTCGATGATGTTTCCTTCAGCAGCACCCGGTCGACCGGTGCCCCCGGCACCAGGTGCCACGCGCGTCCCGCAGACGGGATCGCGTAGGGAGGAAGCTCCCGCCGCCCGCTGAGCGCCCGGAATTCGGCGGCGCACTCGGCACCGATGACGAGCTCGTACCTCTCGCGCATCGCGCCAAGCAGTCGCCACTGAGCGAGCCACGCTTCCGCCGACCCGTGCACCAGGATCGGCTCCCGCCGCTCGCTGAGCGGGTCGGATGCCGCGGCCTGCTCGACCGGCATCACGCGCACTCCGCGTTGCGCGCATCGTGCCCGCAGCGCCGCCAGATCGGTGCCGGGACCGGCGACGACGCCGGCAACGCCCACAC
>CAUPYO010000139.1:0-6041 GCA_963515565.1 uncultured Microbacterium sp. | reverse complement strand
CGCTGGGACGCGCCTACCATCCGCCCCGCCGCGACCGCGCCCGTCTCGACCTGTCGGTCGACGGCGATGCGCTCGTCGTCAGCGGCGAGCCTGCGCCGGAGCGGCTGATCAGCGACGCGCAGCATCGCGAGCAGCTCCCCGGTGTGCGCGTGCGCGGCGAGGACGACGCACCGACTGGCGATGAGGCCGTCGATGAGGCCTTCGCCGGACTCGGGGCGAGCTTCGAACTGTTCTGGAATGCGTTCGCCCGCCGATCGATCGATGGCGCGGGCGGAGCGCTCGAGGCGAGCGTGCACTATGGCGACCGCTACGACAACGCCTTCTGGAACGGCGAGCGCATGGTGTTCGGCGACGGCGACGGCGAGGTCTTCCGGGGCTTCACGGGCTCGGTGAGCGTCATCGGCCACGAGCTCGGGCACGGCGTCATCGAGTACGGCGGCGGCTTGGACTATCACGGCCAGTCGGGCGCGCTCAACGAGTCGGTCGCCGACGTGTTCGGCGCACTCACCGAGCAGCACCTCGCCGGTCAGACGGCCGACCAGGCGTCGTGGCTGATCGGCGCGGGCATCTTCACCGACGCGGTGCAGGGCGTCGCGCTGCGCTCGATGAGCGCTCCGGGTACGGCCTACGACGACGACGTGCTCGGCCGTGATCCGCAGCCGGCACACATGCGCGACTATGTGCAGACGGGTGAAGACAACGGCGGCGTGCACATCAACTCCGGCATCCCGAACAAGGCGTTCCACCTCGTCGCGACGCGCCTCGGCGGCGCCGCCTGGGAGCGCGCGGGACGCATCTGGTATCTGACCGTCACAGCGGGTGGGCTCGACCGTGCCGCTGATTTCACCGGTTTCGCCGCCGCCACGACCGCGACCGCAGCGCGGGAGTACGGTGAGGAGTCGGAGGAAGCCGCCGCCGTCCGCACCGCGTGGAAGGCCGTCGGCGTGACCGACCGTGCCGAGCCGAGCCGACCATCCCATTCCGTCTGAGACCGCATCCGACCCCGCGGTGCGGGTGACGGTGGCGCGCTCCGGCGGCATCGCAGGACTGACCCGACGCTGGTGGGTCACCGCTCCCCCGCGCGAGCCCGAGACATGGATCGAACTCGTCGAAAGCTGCCCGTGGGAGGCGGTGAACGCTCTGGCCATCGGCGAATCGGCCGCCCCGTCCGGCGCCGACCGCTTCACATGGACGATCGAGGCCGACCTGGCGGGGCGCTCGCACCGGGCCGTAGTCCCGGAATCGCGGGCTCACGGACCGTGGCGCGCGCTCATCGACGCGGTCCGCGGCGCCGAAGCCGACGGTGACCCGCGCTGACATCCGCCCGTGCGACGGCTGCCCGTGACGTATGCAGGACTTCTCCTTCCGCCGCCGGCGACGGGCGCGCAATCCCGGGGATGCCGCAGCGCGGCCGCCGCGTTTGTCCTGCGTTCGTCACGGCGAGATGTGACGACAGCGACGACCTGCGATCAGCGCTCGGAGCGCGAGAAGAGCGACCGCTTCTTCTTGGCGGGTGACAGCTGCTTCTGCAGGTAGATCGTGCCCAGCCAGCGGCCGAACTTGAAACCGACCCGTCCCATCCGTCCGACCTCGACGAATCCCAGCTTCTCGTGCAGGGCGATCGACGCTTCGGCACCCTTGTCGCTGATCACGGCGACCATCTGGTGGATGCCGGCGGTTTCGCTGGCCGCGATGAGCGCCTCCAGCAGCGCGCGCCCCAGACCCTTGCCGGTGGCCGCCTGACCCAGGTAGATCGAGTTCTCCACGCTGTAGCGGTACGCCGACTTGGCTGACATCGGCTGCACGAGCGCATAGCCCAGGATCTGCCCGCTCGGTGACTGGGCGACGATGAACGGCATGCCGAGCTTGCCGAGGTACGCGACCTTCTCCCGCCACTGCGACAGCGACCACTTCTTCTCGTCGAAGGTGACCACAGAGTTGGTCACGTAGTGGTTGTAGATCTCGCGGATGTCGGGGATGTCGTCGTCACGCACCGGACGGATCTCATACGCGAACGGTCGCTCCTGCTCCGCCCGCCGCAGATGCGCGGGCAGCCGGCGCCGGCTCTTGTCGTATTCCTCCTCCAGCATGGCGCTCAGCCTAGGCGCCAGTCGACCGCGGCCGCACCCTGCTTCTCCAGCAGTTCGTTGACACGCGAGAAGGGACGGGAGCCGAAAAATCCTCGGTGCGCCGACAACGGCGACGGATGGGCGGACTCGACGATGGGAGTCTCAGCCAACAGCGGACGGAGGTTCGCGGCATCCCGCCCCCACAGCACCGCGACGAGCGGGCGGTCGCGGCCGACCAGCGTGCGGATCGCGTGCTCGGTCACCTTCTCCCAGCCCCACCCGCGATGCGAAGCCGGCGCCCCCGGGGCGACGGTGAGCACACGGTTCAGCAGCATGACGCCCTGATCGCTCCACGCGGAAAGGTCGCCGTGCGCGGCGCGCGGGATGCCGAGATCGGTCTCGAGCTCCTGATAGATGTTGGCGAGGCTCCGCGGGAGCGGCCGCACGTGCGCGTCGACCGCGAACGACAGTCCGATCGGATGCCCGGGGGTCGGATACGGATCCTGCCCGACGATGAGGACCTTGACCGCCGACAGCGGTCGCGCGAACGCGCGCAGCACCTTGTCGCCGGCGGGTAGATAGTGACGGCCGGCCGCCGTCTCGGCGCGGAGGCGCTCACCGAGTGCAGCGATGTCGGGGGAGACCGGCGCGAGCGCCCGCGCCCATTCCGCGTCGATGAGCTCGGCGTCGGCCAGCTCGTCGAGCGTCATCGCCATCAGGCGCTGGCCTCGGCTCCGGAATCCTCTTCGAGGACGGATCCGGCCGCAGACCAGGGGAAATCGATCCACAGGTCGGTCTGACGCCACACGTAGTCGGGGTTCGCGATCGTGCCCGGCTTGGAGTAGATGCAGACCGAGCGGACGTCGGCATCCGCGTCGCGCAGCATCTGCACGGCGAGGGCGAGCGTGCGGCCGCTGTCGGCGACATCGTCGACCAGCAGCACACGCTTACCCGGGAGGTAGCCGAGGTCGAGGTCGGGCGGCAGCAGCGCGGGAGCGTCGAGCACCGTCCCGATTCCGGTGTAGAACTCCACGTTCAGGGCGCCGCAGCTCTTGACGCCGAGGCCGTACGCGATCGCTCCGGCCGGTAGCAAACCGCCACGGGCGATGGCGACGACCACGTCGGGGACGAATTCATCGGCGACGATCCGCCGCGACAGGGTCCGTGTCGCCTCGCCGAAACCGTCCCATGTCAACACTTCGCGCTCGCTGGTCACGGCCTCAAGCCTAGGCGCCGGGCGCGCCAGCCGCCGCCACGCGTGGCTAGAGTGAACGCCGTGACCTCACGAGACACAGGTTCCTCGACGACGAGAGCCGCCCGCATGCCCTCCCCGCGCCTTCCCGGTGCGCTCGGCATCACCGCCGGTCTCATCGGCTGGTTCATCCTGGTCGAGATCGTCAGCGGCATCCTGCAGGGCTATTACGTGCCGCTGTTCAGCGACATCGTCGTCTCCCTCGGCATCCACGATTCGGACGTCAACTGGTTCGAGGCCGCGCAGCTGCTGCTGTCGGCACTCGTGGTTCCCGTGCTCGCCAAGCTCGGCGACATGTACGGCCACAAGCGCATTCTGCTCATCGCCGCGATTCTGACGGCCGGAGCCACCTGGTGGCTCGTGTTCGCGACCTCGTTCTGGAGCTTTCTGATCGCGTGGGCGCTGCAGGGGTTCTACGTCGTGTGGCTGCCGCTGGAGATCGCGCTCATCTTCGAACGCGGGCGCGTGCAGCAGCGCGGCGTATCCACCACCCGGCGCGCGGCGGGGCTTCTGGTCGTCGGACTCGAAGTCGGAGCGATTGTCGGCGCCCTCGCCGCGGGACGCATCTTCGCGGCGACCGGCCACAACCTGACGACCACCCTGGTCGTCCCCGCGGTCGCGGTGACGATCATCGCGTTCGTCATCTGGATCGGTGTGCCCGAATCGGTACCCGAGGGTGGCCGCCGCCTCGATACCTGGGGGTTCGTGCTGCTCGCCTGGGCGCTGCTGCTGGTGACCGGAGGCCTGGCCTGGATGCGCATGATCGGCGAACTCGCCCTCGGCGCGGGCGCGTGGGTCTGGGTGATCGCGTTGCTGGTGGGCGGCGTGGGCGTCTTCGTCTGGTTCGTGCGGTTCGAGCTGCGACAAGACGACCCCGCGGTCGACATCCGCGTGCTGCGGCGCCCGGAGATGTGGCCGGTGCAGGCCACCGCCTTCCTGATCGGCATCAGCCTGTTGGGAGCGCAGGGGCCGCTGTCGACCTACGCCGGCACCGATCCCTCGCTCGGGTACGGGCTCGGATTGGACGCCACGGACCGCTCGAACATCATCGGCGTCTACCTGGTGTCGCTCATCGTCGGCGCGGTGCTCTTCGCGCTCACCTCGCGACGGGCAAGCCCGCGGGTAGTACTGATCGCCGCGTCGCTGCTCGTCGGCGTCGGTTACCTGCTGTTCCTGCCGTTCCACCTGGAGCTGTGGCAGGTGCTGCTCAATCTGTCGATCGCGGGGCTCGGTTGCGGAGCCCTCGTCGGGGCGCTCCCTGCCGCAGCCGCGGCGGCGGCGCCCCGCGGCCAAACGGGGATCGCGACGGCGCTGACCAACACGACCAAAACCATCGGCGGATCGTTCTCGTCGGCCGTGTTCGGCGTCGTACTCGCTGCCGGCGCAGGCGCGGTTGCCAGCCAGACCGCGGCATCGCTCGGCGGCTACCTCACGGTGTGGGCGATCTGTGCCGGCGGCGGCTTCCTCGCCGCCGTGCTGCTGGTCTTCGTCCCGAAGGTGGCGTTCGCCGACGGCCCGGAGGCTTGACCGCGCGCCCCGTTTCCGCCCGCCTCCGTCAGCCGCGGGGGCGCAGGTGCCCGCGCGCGAGCAGGTGCTGCGCAGACTGGGCGACGGGTCGCATCGTCACCAGGTCGAGGTTGACGTGGCCAGGCGCGTTGAGCGCGTAGGCGATCACGTCGGCCACATCGTCGGCGGTCAGCGGGTTCTCGACGCCTTCGTAGACCTTCTCGGCGCTCTCACGGTCACCGCCGAGGCGATTGAGCGTGAACTCCTCGGTGTAGACCATGCCCGGCGCGACCTCGGTGACGCGGATCGGCTCGCCGTTCAACTCGAGGCGCAGCGCGTGCACGAGCATCGCCTCACCCGCCTTCGCCGCGTTGTAGCCCGCCCCGCCGGGGTAGGCGGTCTGCGCGGCCGTCGAGGTCACGTATAGCGTGTCGGCGTGGCCGTCCGCGCCGATGCCGGCCCGCAGCAGCGGCAGCAGTGCGGAGGTGACCAACTGCGCCGACAGCACGTTCACCTCGAACATCCAGCGCCAGTCGTCCGGGTCGCCGTCTTCGATGCGGTGCGTGCCGCGCGCGCCGCCCGCGATGTGCACGAGCGCATGCAGCGGTCCGGTCGCGGCGAGGTGTTCGGCGAGAGCCCCAACGTCGGCGGGGTGGGTGAGGTCCGCCGCGAACGACACCGAACCGACCTCGGCATCCAGAGCCGCCAGCCGCTCGGCTCGACGCGCAACGCCGACGACGTCCCAGCCGGTCGCCCGCAGTGCCCGCACAACGGCGGCGCCGATTCCGGAGCTCGCTCCCGTCACGACGGCACGTCGGCCGGTCCCCTGCAGCGAAGAAGCGCCCTGCGGTGAAGTCATGCCCCCACGCTACGTCACCGGTTGCGGATGCCGCCGCGAACCCCTTCGTTACGTCACATTTCCCGCGCATTGTTGACAACGATGCCGAACCCTACTGTCAGTGGTGGCCGCGGCATCCGCGCCCGGCCCCTTGACCTCCTGCACGATCACCCGGATGGAGCCCGACATGTCCGCACCCGAGAACTGGCGTTTCGAGACCACGCAGATCCACGCGGGCGCTCAGCCCGACCCGGTCACCAAGGCGCGCGCCACGCCGATCTACCAGACCACGTCGTACGTGTTCGACAACGCCGACCACGCCGCGAACCTCTTCGCGCTCGCCGAGTTCGGCAACATCTACACCCGCATCCAGAAC
>CAUPYO010000138.1:0-6048 GCA_963515565.1 uncultured Microbacterium sp. | reverse complement strand
GTCATCACACACGACCGGTGGTTCCTCGACCGCATCGCGACGCACATCCTGGCGTACGAAGGCACCGACGATCAGCCCGACCAGTGGTACTGGTTCGAGGGCAACTTCGAGGCGTACGAGGCGAACAAGATCGAGCGTCTCGGCCCCGATGCGGCCAACCCGCACCGCTCGACGCACCGCAAGCTCACCCGTGACTGAGCGCATCCACGTCCCCATCCATCTGCGCTGGGGCGACCTCGACGCCTTCAACCACGTCAACAACGCGACGATGCTGAAGCTGCTCGAAGAGGCGCGCGTGCGCGTCTTCTGGACGCCGGTTGTCGGAGAAGAAGCGCCCGATACCGCGGTGATCGATGCGGGCGTGGATGCCGGCGTGCTCACACTCATCGCGCGTCAAGAGATCGAGTATCTCGCTCCGGTTCCCTACCGTCGCGAACCACTGGATGTGCAGATGTGGTTCGGCAAGCTCGGGGGATCGAGTATCGAAGTCTGCTACGAGGTCTACAGTCCGCGCACCGACGCCGACCAGACGCTGTACGCTCGCGCCTCGTCGTCGGTGGTGCTCGTCGACGCGCAGAGCTTCCGGCCCGTGCGCCTCACCGACGCCATGCGCAACGCCTGGACTCCCTACCTCGGCGAGCCGGTGGCCTTCCGGCGTCACTGAGCGGTCGCGTCAGACGACCCTCACTGCTCGGGAACGCGCACCATGATCTCTTGGCCAACCGAGGCGACGAGCTCGCCGTGGCGGGTGAAGATGCGCCCCGAGGACAGTCCCCGACCGGCGCGGGCGCTGGGGGAGTTCTGCGCGTACAGGAGCCATTCGTCCACCCGGGCCGGACGGTGCCACCACATGGCGTGATCGAGGCTGGCGACCTTCAGTCCCGGATACGACCACGCGATGCCGTGCGCCCGCAGCACGGACTCCTGAATCGTGAGATCGCTCATGTAGGCGAGAGCGGCGCGATGCAGCGCCGGATCGTCGCCCAACGAGCCCTTCGTGCGCATCCAGACGTTTTGCTGCGCAACGTGAGCGCCGGGGACATGGTCGTAGATGGCGCCCTCCGCGTGCACGACCTCGATCGGGCCGCTCGACAGCAGCCGCCGCGACATCGGATGCAAACTCGCGGACTCCGCACGGAGCAGCGCTTCTTCGGGGGTGAGGATGCCGTCCGGCATCCCGCTCTGATGATCCAGTCCCGGATCCTCCCGCTCGAACGACGCGATCATCGAGAAGATGGGTACGCCGTCCTGGAAAGCCTGGGTGCGCCGCGTCGAGAACGATCGTCCGTCGTGGATGCGATCCACCGAGAGCGTCACGGGACGGTTGGCGTCGCCCGCACGCAGGAAGTAGCCGTGCATCGAATGCGGCACGCGGTCGTCGTCGGTGGTGCGGTCAGCGGCGATGATCGCCTGAGCGAGAACCTGCCCGCCGAAGATGCGACCGGTCGGCATGGGGTGCGAACGTCCGGTGAAGATGTCCTCTGTGGTGCGGGCGCCGCTGGACGTGAGATCGAGCACCTCGCGCAACGGCGTGAGCGGATCAACACCGCTCATCGTGGTCGACACATGCACTCCATCCGTCCCTGCGCCTGTCCTTGATAGTTTAGATCGGATGTCCGCGCAGCTTCTCTTCCCCGATCCTCTCGCCGCCGCCGATGTGCTCGTCTTCGCTCAACGCGCCGCGCGCCTCGGAGACGGCGAGGTGAGGCTGCGGGCGCACGGCGGTACTCTCGCCGTGACTGCCGCGACGCTCGCCCCGCAGACGCTGTGGGAGGCCACACCGACCGTGCTGGGAATGCGATTCGTCACGGTCGACCCCGAGCTGGAGTGCGACCTCGTCGTCGCCGCGGCGGGCCTCGTGGCCACGACCGATCCCCGAGCCGTCGGGCTCCCGGACACCGCCGTCACCGCCGCCTGGGCCGGTATCTCGCCGCCGCGCGGCGCGTGGGAACGTGCCGGAGTCATCGACGCCTCGACGCTCGCAGCCCGTGCCCAGTGGGGAATGTCCGCCGTCGCGGAGGCGGTGCCGGATGCCGCGGGCGAGGATGTGGTCCGCATCGTGCGCTCCCAGGTGTGGGGGAGCACCGACGACGAACTCGCCGATCTGCCGCGTGGGGTGGCCTTCGCCGCTTTCGCACTGGGCTTCGTAGCCGGAGAGGAGACCGCGACGGTGCATCGCAGCGGCCCCTGGACGCGTGTGAGCCTGCGACGAGGCCACGTCCTCACCCGCACGAGCGTGCGCTCAGGCCTCACCGAGGTGCGCGTCACCGGCGCGGCCTGACCGTCAGTGCACGCAGACCGACGTCGAGATCACACGGCTTCGGCGGCCGCTCGTCCCGCGCGGCGACCCGAGAACAGGCATCCGCCGACGAACGTGCCTTCCAGTGCGCGGTAGCCGTGCACACCGCCCCCGCCGAACCCGGCCGCCTCTCCCGCCGCGTACAGGCCGAGGACCGGTTCTCCGTCGGCGCCGAGCGCACGTCCCGAGAGATCCGTCTCGATGCCGCCGAGTGATTTTCGCGTGAGCACGTGCAGCTTGACCGCGATGAGGGGGCCGTTGGCCGGATCAAGGATGCGGTGCGGCCGAGCCGTGCGGATGAGCTTGTCGCCCCGATACGAGCGCGCTGCGCGGAGCATGGCGATCTGCGCGTCTTTGGTGAAGTCGTTGTCGATCTCGCGGTCGCGCGCCTCGATCTCGTGACGGACAGTCGCGGCGTCGAGCGACTCGCCGCCGGGAAGCGCGCGCATCCCCGCGATCAGTTCGTCGAGCGTGCGCCGGACGACGAAGTCGGCGCCCTCGTCCATGAAGGCTTGCACGGGACCAGCGGCGCCCTTGCCCAGACGCGAGCGCACGAGCAGTGGAACGTCTTGATCGGTGAGGTCGGGGTTTTGCTCGCTCCCCGAGAGCGTGAACTCCTTTTCGATGATCTTCTGCGACAGCACGAACCACGAATGGTCGTGTCCGGTGCGACGCAGGTGGGCGAGCGTACCGAGCGTGTCGAAGCCGGGGTACAGCGGTACCGGTAGCCGCGCGCCGGTCGCATCCAGCCACACGGAGGAGGGACCGGGCAGAATCCGGATGCCGTGGTTCGGCCAGATCGGCGACCAGTTCTGGATGCCCTCGACGTAGTGCCACATGCGGTCGCCGTTGATGAGGCGCGCGCCGGCGGCCGACGCGACGGGCTGCATCGAGCCGTCGACGTAGGCGGGCACCCCGGTGATCATCCGGGTCGGGGCGGTGCCGAGCCGCGCCGGCCACTGCGCGCGCACGAGCTCGTGGTTGCCGCCGATGCCGCCGGAGGCCACGATCGTCGCACCCGCCATCACCTCGAACGCACCGACGACCTCCCGCGAGCTCGCTGCTCCCTGAGGGGCGTCGGAGGGCGCCAGGATGTCCCCCCGCGCCCCGGTGACGGCATCTGCTGCGGTGGTCAGCGCGGTCACCCGATGACGCTCGAGCACGGTGAGCCGACCGGCGGCTTCGGCCTGCTCGACCGCGCGCCGGAAGGGCGCGACCAGTCCCGGGCCGGTACCCCACGTGATGTGGAAGCGCGGCACCGAGTTGCCGGGGCCGGTGGCGTTGTAGCCGCCGCGCTCCGCCCAGCCGACGACCGGGAACAACCCGACGCCCTTCTGACGCAGCCAGGAGCGCTTCTCCCCGCTGGCGAACTGCAGGTACGCCTCCGCCCAGCGCCGGGGCCAGTAGTCTTCATCTCGGTCGAACTGGGCCGTGGCGAGCCAGTCCTGACGGGCGAGGTCGAACGAGTCCCGGATGCCCATACGCCGCTGCTCGGGGGAGTCGACGAAGAAGAGCCCGCCGAACGACCAGAATGCCTGCCCGCCCAGGTTGACCCGCGGCTCCTGGTCGATGATCACGACGCGTTTGCCGGCGGCCACCGCCTCGGCCGCTGCGACCAGTCCGGACAGGCCCCAGCCGATGACGAGCACATCGGCCGCGTACGTCTGCGTGGTGCTCATCGTCGACTCCTTCGTCGAGGGCGCATGCGAAGGTGCGCGGGTCAGCCGTCGGAGGATGCCGCGGCATCCGTGGCGGGCACGGGGTGGATCGGGAGGGTGCCGGCCGTGTGCGGCCGGTCGGGGCCGATGCCGGTCGGCTCGAACGTGTTCACCATCGCATGAGCGGCGCGCTGAAGGTAGTCCCACAGTGTCGCTTCGTGCAGCGGCGAAAGTTGGAGCTCGTCGACGGCGGTGCGCATGTGAGCCAACCACCGGTCGCGCGCGTCGGGGTTGACGTGGAACGGTACGTGCCGCTGGCGCAGCCGCGGGTGGCCGCGGCGTTCGCTATAGGTGGACGGGCCGCCCCAGTACTGCTCGAGGAAGAGGGTGAGGCGCTCCGCGGCCGGTCCGAGGTCGACCTCGGGGTACATGGGCCGCAGCACATCGTCCGCGGCGACACCTCGGTAGAAGGTATCGACGAGGCGCACGAAGGTCGCATGACCGCCGATCTGGTCGTAGAAGCTGAGCACGTCCTCGCTCACGCGTCGTCACCGTCCTTCGTCGCACCGGGGCCTGCGGTGTCGGCGTGGGGCGTTGTCTTGTCCGTGCTCGGCGTGGGGCCGGCGGGCGCCTTGGCACCCCCGCGCTTGGGCTTCCACACGCCCTTCCCATCGGACGAGGCGATAGGAGTCGGGCGGGTGCGCGGGGGGTTCGCTCCCCGCACCCGCTGGGCACCCTCGAGCCCGGCGAGCATGACGGTGTTCATCGACGGCAGCGTGACGCCGAGCTCATCCATCGCGCGCTTCAGACGCATGCGCAGCTCGCGGGCGACATCATCCTTCGCGTTCGCGCGCGTCTTGATCACGAGCCGGATCACCAGGGCATCACCCGTGATCGACTCCAGCCCCCATACTTCCGGTTGCTCGATGATGCGGGTGCGCCACTTCGGGTCCTTCACGAGCGACTTCGCCGTCGCGAGCATCGACTTTTCGACCTGATCGATGTCGACGTCGACGGGAAGGGCGAGGTCGATGATGACGCGCGACCACCCCTGCGACATGTTGCCGATACGGGTGATCTCGCCGTTACGGACATACCAGAGCGTGCCGTTTACATCGCGCACATGGGTGATGCGCACGCTGACGTACTCCACGATGCCGGTTGCCAGGCCGAGGTCGACGACGTCACCGATGCCGACCTGGTCTTCGGCAACGATGAAGATGCCGTTGAGGACGTCCTTGACGATGTTCTGGGCACCGAAACCGAGTCCGGCGCCGATCGCGGCGGACAGCAGGGCGAAAGAGCCGAGCGCCGTCGGCGCCAGGATGCCGAAGACCAACAGGATCGCGATGATGACGATCGCGACGTTGACGATGTTCTGGAGGATCGAGCCCAGCGTGCGCGTGCGCTGGACGAGCCGCATCGCGGCGAGCGGCGAACGCTCGAGCGCCTGTGTGTCGTCGACGTTGGCCTTGCTCTTGGCCCCCGAGACGATCCGATTGACGATGCGGCGGATCAGGACGCGAAGCACCCACGACGCCAGGAAGGCGCCGATCACGATTCCCGCCACCGTCAGGAGGTTGATCCCGGCCTCACCGAGCCACTGGAGGACCTTGTCCCAGATCGTGGGGTCGATGACCGGGGCGGGGGTCGCACCACCGGAGTCAGAGAAGTACCGCATCGGTTCGATCCTAACGAGGCGGACTCTGTCCGTTCTGTGAGTGCGGTTCGCCGGCGGCGGAGATGCCGGCGCGGTGCGCAAGGATCACGGCGTGGATGCGGTCACGCGCCGCCAGTTTCGTGAGCACTCGGCCCACGTGCGTCTTCACCGTCGTCTCGCCGAGGTAGAGTTCCGCCGCGATCTCCGCGTTGCTGAGGCCGCGGGCAATGGCCTGGAACACCTCGCGCTCACGTGGGGTCAGGGCCGCCAACCGTTCAGTGATCTCGACAGCCTCGGCCGCGCCGGCGTTGCCGGCCGACGACACCCGTCGGCGGAGGACCTCCCGCGTCACGCGCGGCGACAACACGGCATCGCCGCCCGCGACCGCACGGATGGCCACGACGAGCCCGGCACGGTCGACGTCTTTGAGC
>CAUPYO010000137.1:0-6062 GCA_963515565.1 uncultured Microbacterium sp. | reverse complement strand
GGATCGGCGCGGTCATCGGCCGGGTTTCGGCACTCGCCTGCGGCGTGGCCGCAGGCGCGGCGGGTGCGGACGCCGCGGGTGAAGATGCCGGTGCGGGTGCGCTGGAGGCGGCATCCTGGTGCGTCTTCTCGTACGCCTCCAGAACCGGCCACCAGGCCCGGTCGACCGCGTTGCGGTCCTTCGCGAACTGGTCGTACATCTCAGCGACGAGCCATTCGTTGGCCCCGAACTCGCCGTCGCTCGAAGTCCCCACGCCGGTCACCTGACTGGACACGGTTGCGCCTGCTTTCATCGATGAAGTTCAGATCGTGCGAGGCCCGCTGCTGTGTATGGCGCGGCCCACACGCACACGTTCATCAAGGGTATCCCAGGTTTTCTCTCGGTACCGTGGACTCATGCAGTTCTCCGGCGCTCAGCCCACCGTCGATCTCACCTACTCCGATGTCTTCCTCGTCCCGCGACGATCGGACAACACGAGCCGGCTGGATGTCGATCTCTCGCCGCAGGACGGCACCTCGGCCACGATCCCGCTCGTCGCCTCGAACATGAACTCGGTGACCGGTCCACGTCTGGCCGCGGCGCTCGCCCGTCGCGGCGGTCTCGGCGTCTTGCCGCAGGACATGCCGCTGCAGGACATCGATGCCGCGATCCGGTGGGTCAAGGAGCAGCCCGTGCCGTGGGACACGCCGCTCGTGCTCTCGGCCGGCGCGACCGTCGCCGAAGCGGCGGCTCTGCTGCCGGCGGCAGAGGGCCACGGCATCGTCGTGGTGTCGGGCGACGCGTCGCGGGTGCACGTCGACGACATCCTCGGAGTCGTTCCCGCCACCCGCCTGGGAACGGCGCTGCCCGACGCGCGCCTCGGCGACCTCGCCCGGGGCCGCACCGCCTCGATCGATGCCGACGACGTCACCGATGCCCGGCACGCGTTCGAGCTGCTCGTCGCCACCGGGGCCGAAACGGTGTGCGTGCTGCACCACGGATACCTCGTCGGCACGCTGTCGCAGCGGACGGCGCTGCGCTCGACCCTGTATCGGCCGGCCGTCGACGCCCAGGGGCGCCTGATCGTCGCCGCGGCCGTCGGGATCAACGGCGATGTCGCCGCCAAGGCATCCGCGCTCGCCGCCGCCGGGGTGGACGTGCTCGTCGTCGATACCGCCCACGGCCACCAGGAGGGGATGCTGCGGGCCCTGCAGACCGTGTCGGGTCTGGGCCTCGGCATCCCGATCGCCGCCGGCAACATCGTCACCGCCGAGGGTGCGCGCGACCTCGTGCAGGCGGGCGCCTCAATCCTCAAGGTCGGTGTGGGGCCGGGTGCCATGTGCACCACCCGCATGATGACCGCCGTCGGCAGGCCGCAGTTCTCGGCCGTGCTCGAGACCGCTCAGGCCGCGGCCGAGCTGGGCGCCCACGTGTGGGCAGACGGCGGCGTGCGCTACCCGCGCGACGTGGCTTTGGCGCTGGCCGCCGGCGCGGCATCCGTGATGATCGGCTCGTGGTTCGCCGGCACGATCGAAGCTCCCGGCCAGCTGCAGAGCGATGCGGCCGGCCGCGTGTACAAGGAATCGTGGGGCATGGCATCCACGAAGGCCGTTCAGGGACGCTTCGGTCGCCTCGACGCCTACGACCGAGCGCGCAAGGAGCTGTTCGCCGAGGGTATTTCGTCGTCGAAGATCTACCTCGACCCGCTGCGTCCATCGGTGGAGGACCTCGTCGACATGATCACGTCGGGCGTCCGGTCGTCGTTCACATATGCGGGCGCCGCGACGGTGCCCGAGTTCCACGAGCGCGCCACGGTCGGCCTGCAGTCGGCGGCGGGCTACGAGGAGGGCAAGGCGCTGCCGGTCAGCTGGTGAGCACCTGCCATTCGCGGCGGAGCACCCCCATGACGACCGAGTCGTAGCGTTCGCCGCGCACCTCGCGGGCCTCTCGGAAGCGCGCCTCCTCGGTGAATCCGAGGCGGCGGCCCACCGCCAGCATCCGCTCGTTGCCCGACCATGTGGAGTAGTCGAGGCGCACCACGTCGGTCGTGCGGAAGAGGTAGTCGGTCCAGATCCGCAACGCCTCGGTGCCGATACCGCGGCCGCGCCGCGCGGGGTCGTAGACCGTGAGACCCATGCGCCGCCAGTCAGACTCCTCCGATTCCCAGTGCCATGACACGCTGCCGAGCATCGTGTCGGGATCGTCGGCGTCGACGATGACTCCCCGCGGCAGCGGCGACTGGGCGGCGTACGACCCGTCGGCCAGGGCAGCGCTCAGCCGCGCACACGCCGCGTCGATCTGCGCGGTATCCAGCTTCGTGAAGTACGGGCCGTCCCAGCGGTGCCAGTCCTGATCGGGCTGGAGCCAGCGCCGGTAAGCCTCGAGATCGGATTCTCGGAATGCCCGCACGCGGATGCCGCGGCTGTGGCCGATGGTGTCGTCGCCGGTCGCTTCGCTCATCGTCCCATTGTGCCCGCGGCGTCCCGCGGCTTCCCTCGTGGCGCGGGGGCGGGAGGATGCCCGCGGTACGCAGCCCCGACGCGGGGCGGGTGCCGTAAACTTCTCTGCACCATGGACGACCCTCCCAGTTGCAGACGATCGCCCCACCGACCCTCCCCGAGCATGATCGGGGGTGACGCGTGATGGATTACGTCATGTTGGGCGTGGGGCTTTTGCTCACCATCGGGACCGGACTGTTCGTTGCGAGCGAGTTCGCCCTGGTCAACCTGGATCGCGCCGACCTCGAAGCGCGTCAGTCCGTGGGCGAGTCCCGGCTGTCGCTGACCATCAGCGCGCTGCGCATCACCTCGACGCATTTGTCCAGTGCGCAGCTGGGCATCACCCTGACGACACTGCTGACCGGATACACGATGGAGCCGGCGCTGACGAACCTCCTGAGCCCGGTGCTGTCGAGTTGGGGTGTTCCCGAGACAGTGGTCCGGGTGATCGGCACGACCGTCGCGATCGCCATCGCCACGACGTTCTCGATGATCATCGGCGAGCTCGTCCCGAAGAACTTCGCCCTCGCCATCCCGCGGCAGACGGCAAAGCTCGTCATGCCCTTCCAGGTGGCGTTCACCATGGTCTTCCGCCCCGCCATCACCGTGCTCAACGGCAGTGCGAACGGAGTGCTGCGGAGCATGGGCATCGAACCGAAGGAAGAGCTGTCGGGAGCGCGCACCGCCGAGGAACTCTCCAGCCTCGTCCGCCGTTCCGCGAGCGCCGGCGTGCTCGAAGAGGACACGGCATCGCTGCTCGATCGCACCCTCACCTTCGCGCGCCTGACCACGGCCGACGTGATGACGCCGCGCCCCAGCATCCACGCGGTCGCCGCCGGCGACAGCGTCGAGGACGTCATCCAGCTCGCGCGGCGCACCGGCCACAGCCGCTTCCCGGTCTACGACGAATCCATGGACGACATCACCGGCATCGTGCACCTCAAGCAGGCCGTGAGCGTTCCCCGCGAGCGTCGCGGCGATGTGCCGGCCGCCGCGATCGCGGAGGAACCCCTCCGCGTGCCCGAAGCAGTGCACCTGGATGCCGTCATGTCGGAGCTGCGCTCGCGCGGCTACCAGATGGCCATCGTCGTCGACGAGTACGGCGGCACGGCGGGCGTCGTGACCCTGGAGGACCTCGTCGAGGAGATCGTCGGCGAAGTACTCGACGAGCACGATCGCAGCCGAGCGGGCGTGGTCCGCGTCGCGGGTTCCGTGACGTTCCCGGCCGAGCTGCGTCCCGACGAGGTGCTCGACCGCACCGGCATCCGGGTGCCGGAGGGCGACGTCTACGACACCGTCGGCGGATTCTTCATGTCGACGCTCGAGCGCATTCCCGTCGTGGGCGATCGCATCGATCTGGACGACGGCACGCTCGAAGTGCAACGGATGGACGGCAGACGCGTCGACCGCGTCAAATTCACCCCCCACCCCTTGCCGGAGGGCGCCGACCTGCCGGATACAGCGTCCGAGGGGGGTGAACGTCGATGAACGACTGGGCCGGAATCGCATGGTTGGTCGTGCTGCTGGTGTTCAACGCCTTCTTCGTCGGCGCCGAGTTCGCGGTCATCTCGGCGCGCCGCTCGCAGATCGAGCCCCTCGCCGAGAAGGGCTCCAAGACGGCGAAGACGGCGCTCTACGCGATGGAGCACGCGACGCTCATGCTGGCGACCAGCCAGCTGGGCATCACGATCTGCTCGCTGTTGATCCTGAACGTCTCCGAGCCGGCGATCCACCACCTGCTCGAGGTCCCGCTCGGCCTCACGGGCTGGAGCGAGGCTGTGATCGGCGGTGTCGCCTTCGCGATCGCGTTGATCGTCGTGTCGTACCTGCACGTCGTGTTCGGCGAGATGGTGCCGAAGAACCTCGCCTTCTCCGTGCCCGACCGCGCGGTGCTGATGCTCGCGACGCCGCTTGTCTGGGTGTCCAAAGTGTTCTATCCGGTGATCGCCGTGCTCAACTGGCTGGCCAACCACACGGTGCGCCTGTTCGGTGTGGAGCCGAAGGACGAGGCCGCCTCGACCTTCACGCTCGATGAGGTCGCCACGATCGTGAATCAGTCGCGCATCGAGGGCGTGCTCGACGACGCATCGGGCGCCGTCACGGCAGCGGTCGAGTTCACCGACAAGAAGGCGCGCGACATCGCGGTGCCGCTGTCGGAGCTCGTGACCCTCCCGGAGACCACGACTCCCGACGAGATCGAGCGTGCGGTCGCCAAGCACGGCTTCTCGCGCTACGTGATCGTGGATGCCGAGGGCGCCCCCGTCGGCTACGTGCACCTGAAGGACGTGCTGCGGGCGGCGGAGGGTGCCGACGCGGAACGTCGCATTTCGGCTCCCATCAAGCCGAAGCGCATCCACCACATGGTTCCGGTCGCCGAGACGACCGACCTCGAGGATGCGCTGGCGCTCATGCGCCGCACCAGCCGGCACCTCGCTCAGGTGCGCAACGCGCAGGGGGAGACGACGGCGGTGCTGTTCCTCGAGGACATCATCGAAGAGCTGGTCGGCGAAGTGCACGACGCGACGCGCCGCGGGTTCTGAGGCCGCAGGGCCGGGGCGTTTCGACTCGACCCTGCGGGCCTCGCTCAACGAACGGGAGGTGATCTTTCCCGGCCGCCCCGCGGGTGCAGCGAGTCGAAACGCCCCGCGCCGTCAGTGCGTCCGCGGGCGGGCCCGCTCGTACTGCGGCGGCCAGAGACCGTCGTCGCTGTCGCCGAGTTCGACGTGAGCGCGTAGCGCGAAGTGCGGGTCTCGCAACCACTCGCGAGCCGCGAGGATGACGTCGGCGGCCCCCGACTGCAGAATCTCCTCGGCCTGCGTGCCCGAGGTGATCTCGCCCACGGCTGCGACCGCCACGCCACCGTCGCGGCGCACCTCGGCTGCCAGGGGAACCTGGTAGCCCGGCCCGGTGGTGATGCGCTGGTGCGATACCAGCCCGCCGCTGGAGATGTCGAAGAAGTCGGCGCCGCGCTCGGCAGCCCACGCGGCGACGGTCGCCGTCTGCTCGGCATCCCACCCGCCCTCGGCCCAGTCGGATGCCGAGAAGCGCACGAGCAGCGCGGCCTCCGGCGCGGCGGCACGGACTGCCTCGACGACCTCGAGCAACAGTCGGGCGCGGTTCTCCAGGCTGCCGCCGTACTGGTCGTCGCGGAGGTTCGACAGCGGCGACAAGAACTGGTGCAGCAGGTAGCCGTGGGCGGCGTGCACCTCGAGAACCTCGAAGCCCGCGGCGACGGCGCGGACCGCGGCCGCGGCGAACTCCGCGACGATCCGCTCGATGCCCGCACCGTCCAACGCCTCGGGGGTCGCGAAGCCCTCGTAGGCGACCGCCGACGGGGCAACCGTCATCCAGCCGCCCTCGTTTTCCGGCACCGATCCGCGGTTGCCGGAGAACGGTGACCAGGTCGACGCCTTGCGACCGGCGTGCGCGAGCTGCACGCCCGGCAGGGCGCCGCGGTCACGGATGGCTGTGACGATGGGAGCCCAGGCGTCACGCTGCTCGTCGTTCCACAGACCGACGTCTTCGGGGGAGATGCGCCCCTCGGCGACGACCGCCGTCGCGTCGGCGAGCACCACGCCGGCGCCG
>CAUPYO010000136.1:0-6080 GCA_963515565.1 uncultured Microbacterium sp. | reverse complement strand
GCATCAAGAACCGCATCGAGCCGCACGAGCCGGTCGACAAGGACCTCTACGAGCTGCCGCCCGAGGAGGCCAAGAACATCCCGCAGGTTCCGAACTCGCTGCTCGACTCGCTCGAGGCGCTCCGCGCCGACCACGAGTTCTTGCTGGCCGGTGGGGTCTTCACGCCCGAGCTGATCGAGACCTGGATCGAATACAAGATCGAGAACGAGATCAAGCCGCTCGCCGCGCGTCCGCATCCGTTCGAGTTCGAGTTGTACTTCGGCGTCTGACGTCCGACCTCAAACCCCCCGGCTGCCTGGAGCCGGGGGGTTCGTCGTTCGCGAGGGTCGCTGCTCGTGTGGTGAGGATCCGTGCCGCTTTCATACCGACTTCCCATCGCGGTGGATGTCGCGCGATCCATAGGATCGTGACGGCACCCCTGTCACCACGACACGTGTCATGTCACGAGAGAGACGAGGCTTCCATGTTCGCTGTCACCACCAACGATGTCCCCGGATACCGGATCACGAAAGTCCTCGGCGAGGTGATGGGGTTGACGGTGCGTTCGGCGAACTTCGGTCAGAACTTCACCGCCGGCTTCCGATCGCTCGCCGGCGGCGAGATGCCCGAGTACACGAAGGTCATCTACGAGTCCCGGTTCGAGGTCATGCAGCGGATGTGGGCCGAGGCCCAGCAACGCGGTGGCAATGCCGTCGTCGCGATGCGCTTCGATTCCGGCTCGATCGGCAGCTTCACGGAGTTCTGCGCCTACGGGACGGCCGTCGTCGTCGAGCCGATCGAGCCCGCGCAGGCCTGACTCTCGCCGCGGCGCTCCCGTCAGAATCTTGAGGCTGGCAGGCAGGAGGTCGACCCCGATAGATTGAGCCGACCCGATCGCTTGGTGCACCCAACCGGAGGTGCCTGTGGGCGCGCTCTCTCGCCGCCAGTTCCTTGTCGTCGTCGGTGGCCTCGCCGCCGCCGGCGCCCTCCCGCGCGACCAACTGGCGCTGGCGCTGACCACGCCGCCTGGCGCCGGCTTGGCGACGGACGCGCCGAGCACTCTGACGCAGACGATCCTTCAGGGTGCTGTGCAACAGGGTTCCTATCGTTCCCTCGTAGCGGGTCCCGGCGAAGCACACATCCCGCGCTTCGACGTCCTGGGGCGGACGGCCGCCGCCGGCCGAACCGCATCGCGCCGGTCGCTCCTGTACCTCGCACACCTGTCGGACATGCACGTGATCGACGCGCAGTCGCCGGGGCGCATCGAGCCGATGATCGTCCAGGACCATTCCGCGTGGGGCTCCGCCTTCCACCCGCAGGATCCGCTGAGTCCGCATGTGATCGCGGCGATGACCACGTCGATCTCGGACCTGCGCTACAGCCCGGTCACCGGTGCGCCCATGGATGCCGCCGTCGTCACCGGAGATAGCGCCGACATGCACTCCCACCGGGAGCTGCGGTGGTACATCGACCTGCTGGACGGCCTCAGCGTCGACCCGCGCACGAGCGACACGTTTGAGGGTGTACAGGCCTGGGCCGAAGCCGTGTGGGCCTATCGCCCGACCGATCCCACGGGCGGTGCGTTCGGCGCCTACGGGTTCCCGACCCTGCCGACGCTGCTCGATGAGGCCATCGCCCGTCCCGTCGCTTCGGTGGGGCTTCCCGCGCCCTGGTACACCGTGTACGGCAATCACGAGACCCTGCTTCTGGGCACCTTCGATCTGGACACCCAGCTGCGTTCCCTCGCGGTCGGTGGACGCAAGTCCTACACGCTGGAAGCGACCGCCGCCCTGGCGCTGGGCGGCTACGCTGCGCGCACGAGTGTCGTCCAGCAGACGCTCGACGCCTGGGGACTCGAGCTCGGGCTGCGTCCGGGGTTCAAGGCCGTGCCGGCCAACCGCGACCGCGCACTGTTCACTCAGCAGGAGTTCATGCAGGAGCATTTCCGCACGGCCGATCGTCCCGGCCCCGTGGGCCACGGCTTCACCGACCACAACCTGAGCTCGGGCGAGACCTGGTGGAGAGCAGACCTGTCCGCGAACGTGCGCGCGTTCGGGCTCGACACGTGCAATCAGGTCGCCGGTCCCGACGGTGCGGTCCCGAAGAAGCAGTTCGACTGGCTCGAGGCGGAGCTCGCCGTCGCGACGAAGGAGAACCGCCTCGCCATCGTGCTCAGCCACCACAACAGCGACACCCTCGAGAACCGGGCCCAGCGACCCGGACACGACGAGGTGCTGATCGGAGCGGACGAGTTCGTGACCATGCTCGCGCGCTACCCCGTCGTCGTGGCGTGGCTCAACGGACACACTCATCTGAACCAGATCCTCGCGCACCGCGCTTCGTCGGGCGGCGGCTTCTGGGAGATCACCACGGCATCCTGCATCGATTTCCCGCAGCAGCAGCAGACCGTCGAGCTTGTCGACAACCGCGACGGCACGCTCTCCCTCTTCACCACGGTCGTCGACCACGCGGCTGATCCGGTGCCGGGAAGCGGCGGAGATTACTTGGCGCTCGCGTCACGCAGCCGCGAGCTGGCGTCCAACGACTGGGCCGAGACGCCGCTCATGCGACGCGGGTCGCCGCTCGATCGCAACACGGAGCTGCTGCTTCCGGCTCCGTTCGATCTTTCGGTGATCAGCGACGCAGCGCTCGAAGTCCAGCATCTCGCGGCGCGGACCCGCGTTCTCGCTCATGAAGCAGCGCGCGCATGAGGGCCGCTCGAGTGCGGCTCGTGGGTGCCCTGATCGTGGCCGCGGGAGTTCTCGCCGGCTGTTCGCAGATCTCCGCGCTGGCACCCGTCGGCGGAGACGGGCTCGCCGAGGTGCGCTTCGGCGCGATCGATGTCTTGCAGGACAAGGGCATCGATGTGTTGAGCGCTCCGGTGTGCGTCACGGTCGATGCCGGACCTGCCGTGACCTGTGCGGGGACCACGATCGATGGCGGTGTCATCACCGTCACCTCCAGCACCGCCGCCGGCGCGGCGCTCGAGGTCGTCGTCGGCGGTGAGACGCTCTTCCGCGGCGTGCTCTCCGACGTGCTGGATCGGGCGGCGCGCGGATGACCGCCACCTTCTCGGCGAGCCGACGAGGCCTTCTCATGGCGCTCATCGTCGTCGCCAACGCGGCGGTTCAAGCTATCCTCGTCGCCGCCGCTCCCCTCTTACCCCTGGATGCGGTGGCCATCGCTCTTGCTGCCGCATCCGGGCTGTCGCTCATGCTGGCCGCGGGCGGCCTGTGGATGCTGGCGCGGCGCGGCAACTCGTTGCGTGGGTCGGTGTGGGTCGCGGCATCCGCTCTCGCGGCCGCGGGAGCGATGGTCGTGGCGCCGGTCGCCGTTGCGGCGGTGATCGCCCTGACCTGTCCGATCATCGCGGCCGCGGGTCCCGTGGGCGCGTGGGGCGCGGTGAGACGACGCCCATGGTCCACGGTCGGGCTTCTCGTCGTCACGATCGTCGGTGTCGCCCTGGCCGCGGTCGTGGCGATGCTGTGCGGTCTGTTCGTCACCGGTGCCATCGGCTCGGGGGCCAGCTGGCTGGTCATCGGCGCCGGCGCTGCGGCCATCACCGGCTTGTGGGCACGGTGGCAGCGGCGCGACGGGTCCGTTCGAGGCGGCGTCGCTGCGATGAGTCAGCCGTAGAAGAGCTTCTCGAAGTCGCGTCGCGCGCGGCGCGCGGTGCGTAGCCACTCCTCCTCGACGAGCGTTGCCGAACGCGGCGGATACTCGAGGAGCCTGCCGATACCGTCCAGCTTGGCGCGGTCGGTCGGCAGGACATCGCTCGTCTGACCAGACAGCAGAGTGTTGGCAGAGCGCAGACGGCTCGCGAGTCGCCACGCGTCGTGCAGGCGTTGGGTCGCGGCATCCGGCACGAGACCGGCCTCGCGGGCTGCTTCGAGCGCATGGAGCGTCGAGGTGGTGCGCAGCGCCGGAACGTCGTGCGCGTACTCGTGCTGGAGCACCTGCACCAGCCATTCGACATCGCTCAAGCCGCCGGGACCGAGCTTGAGGTGACGTGAGCGATCGGCTCCCTGTGGGAGACGCTCATTCTCCACGCGCGCCTTGATGCGCTTGATCTCGCGCAGGTCTTGCGCCGCCGGGTGCGCGGGATAGCGCACCTCGTCGGCGAGTGACATGAATCTCGCGATCAGCTTGACACTTCCCGCGACACCCCGGGCGCGCAACAATGCCTGCGCCTCCCACGAGAGCGACCAGCGGCGGTAGTACTCGGTGTACGACTCGATCGAGCGCACGAGCGGACCGTTGCGCCCTTCGGGGCGCAGATCGGCGTCGAGGTCGAACGGTACGCGGTGATCTTCCGAATACATGCGGATGCCGGCGACGATGCGCAGCGCCAATTCGTGTGCGCGTTGAGGTTCGATGCCGTTGGCATCGTAGACGTAGAGCAGATCCGCATCCGAGCCGAAGCCCAGCTCTCCCCCGCCGAATCGCCCCATGGCGATGACGGAGAAATCCAGCGGCTCGTCTTCTGCCGTGACGACATCGCGGCGCACCGCGCGCAACGTCGCCTGGATGGTGACCTCGCTGACGGTCGTCAGGCCGCTGGCCAGTTCGTCGATGGTGAGCGTGCCGAGCACCGCCCCGAAAGCGAGGCGCAACAGCTCGCGTCTGCGCAGTGCCCGCACCGCGCGCATTGCGTCAGCGACGGTCTCGTGGCGGGCCTGGATGGCGCGCGCTTCTTCCTGAAGCGCGACACCCGGGCGTGGGCGGAGTTGGTCTTCGGCGTCGAGCCAGGCGACGGATTCGGGAATCCACTCCATCAGCTCACCGATGTAACGCGACCCCGACAGCACCCGCGTCAGCCGTTCGGCGGCGCCGGACGAGTCCCGCAGCACCCGGAGGAACCACGGAGTATCGCCCAGCCGCTCGCTGATGCGTCGGAAGGACAGGAGACCGTAATCCGGATCGACGCCGTCGGCGAACCAGCGGATCATCACGGGCATGAGATGCCGCTGAATCGTCGCCTTGCGGCTGAGTCCGCCGGTGAGCGCGCCGATGTGGCGCAGGGCGCCGGCCGGATCGCGGAAGCCGATGGCCGCCAATCGGTCGTGGGCCTGGTCGGCCGACAGCTGATGCTCGTCGGAGCTCAGCGCCGCCACCGCGGAGAGCAACGGCCGGTAGAACAGGCGCACGTGAATCTCGCGAACCTCGCGCTTGATCGCCTCCCAGAGCGACCACACGGCGGGGCCCGACTCGGCAAGCCGTGAAGCGCGTGCAAGCACTCGCAGCCCATCGGGCTGCTGCGGCATGAGATGAGTGCGGCGCAGATCGCGCAGCTGCGCGCGATGCTCGAGCACCCGGAGGACGCGGTAGTCGTGCGAAAACGTCGCGGCGTCGTCACGGCCGATGTATCCGGCGCTGACGAGCGCCTCAAGCGCGTCGAGCGTTCCCCGCTGGCGGATGGTGTCGTCGGTGAGGCCGTGCACCAATTGCAGGAGCTGCACCGTGAATTCGATGTCGCGGATGCCGCCGGGGCCGAGCTTCAGTTGATACGGCACCTCGGCGGCAGGGATGTGATCAGTGACGCGCTCCCGCATGCGTTGCACATTGTCGACGAAGTTCTCTCGCGCGGCACTGGTCCAGATTTTCGGCTGCACCGCGGCGACATATGCCTCTCCGAGCATCCGATCGCCGGCCAGAGGTCGCGCTTTCAAAAGCGCTTGGAACTCCCAGCCCTTCGCCCACCGTTCGTAGTACGACAGATGGGAGCCGAGTGTGCGCACCAACGCGCCCTGCTTGCCCTCCGGGCGCAGGTTGGCGTCGACCTCCCAGAGCGGCGGTTCGATCTCCATGCCGGAGATGCCGCGCATCGTCTGCACCGCGAGGCGCGTGGCGATGTCGATGACGCGGCTCTCTCCCACCTCGTCGATCAACTCATCATCGCCTCCGCCGACGAAGATCACGTCGACGTCGCTGACGTAGTTGAGCTCCCGCGCACCGGTCTTTCCCATGCCGATGATGGCGAGCCGGGTCGCCGCGACCTGTGCGCGCGGAAACAGGCCCGAACCGGGGGCGCCGCCGGCCACGCGCGTGCGTGCGACGCAGAGCGATGCTTCCAAGGCGGCCCCCGCGGCGTCGGCCAGGGT
>CAUPYO010000135.1:0-6110 GCA_963515565.1 uncultured Microbacterium sp. | reverse complement strand
CTTGTTATCGTCGTGTGTCCGGGAACGTTCCCGGACACACGGCGAGGAGGCGGGATGCCGACGACAACATCCGCGGTGCGCACGCGACGCGCACGCGCCGGCATCGGGCCGTGGCTGGTGCTGCCCGCTCTCGTGCTGCTCGCCGTCTTCGTCTACATCCCCGTCGGCCGCGGCATCCAGCTGAGCCTGTTCGGCAGCGACCTGCTCGGCAACCCGACCCGGTTCGTCGGCCTCACCAACTGGGCGCGCTTCTTCACGGACCCGACGCTGCTGCGCAGCGTCGGCACGTCGCTGGTGATCGCGGCCTGTGCGACGGCCCTCGCGGTCTCGATCGCCGTCGCGGGCGCCTTGCTGCTGCGCGAGCGCATTGCTGGCCGAGGAGTGTTCCAGGTCATCCTCTCGCTGCCGTTCGCGTACTCCGCCGCGACGGCCTCCGCCGTCTTCGCGGGTCTGTTCGCTCCGTCGGTGGGGGTCATCAACGACATGTTGGCGCGCATCGGAGTGGACGGTCCGCCCTGGCTCCAGGACCCGGCGTGGGCGGTCGCCTCCATCTCCCTCGCGACCGGCTGGTATGAATCGGGATTCGCCTTCCTCGTGATGATCGCCGCCGTGCGCAACCTCCCCGACGACGTGCTCGAAGCGGCGAGCCTGGACGGAGCCCACGGTGTGCGGCTGGTGCGCTCCATCCTGCTTCCGCTGCTGTGGCCGAGCATCTTCTTCCTGATCGTCACCCAGATGATCAGCGGGCTGCAGACCTTCGCGCAAGTGTTCGTCCTCACGCGCGGGGGTCCGAGCGACAGCACCCGCACGATCGTCTTCACGCTGTACGAGCTCGCCTTCGGCGGCGGCACGGCCAACTATTCGCAGGCGTCGGTCGTCGCGACGTTCCTGGTGCTGCTGGTCGGAGCCGTCACGGCGATCCCCTTTCTGATGTCGCGCCGAAAGGGCAACGCATGAACCCGCCTCTCACCGCCCCGGTTCGCCGGCGTCGCGATCGCGTATCGCGGTCGAGGCTCGGGCGTCTCGTTCGCGGCGTCGCGATCGTCGTCCTCGTCGCGGTCGTTCTGCTGCCCGTCTACCTCACGTTCGCCTCGGCGCTCTTTCCGACGGGCGAGTTCCTCCGCTCGGGGCTGTTTCCGTCACCGGAGCGGCTCACCTTCGACAACATCGCGACCGCCCTCGGGGCGGTGCCCTTCGTTCCCCAGTACCTCACCAGCGTCACGGTCGTCATTCTGCAGACCGCGGCGCAGCTGATCACCTCGGTGCTTGCGGCCTACGCACTGGTCTTTCCGCGATGGCGCCTGCGGGCCGCCGTCTTCGGCGTCATCATCGTCACGCTCGGCGTCCCCGGCGAGAGCCTGACGATCTCGAACTACGACCTCGTGAGTTCGATCGGGCTCCGCGACACCGTGTTCGGCATCGTGCTGCCCTACCTCGCCGCCGGCTACACCATCTTCCTTCTGCGTCAGGCGTTCGCGTCGTTCCCGTTCGAGGTATGGGAGGCGTCGCGGCTCGACGGTTGCGGTCACCTCCGGTCGCTGGTGGGCGTCGTGCTGCCGTCGTGCCGTGCACACCTGACGACGGCAGCGCTGTGGAGCGCGCTGTCGGCCTGGAACGGCTTCTTCTGGCCCCTGCTCATCACCGACTCGCCGCAGAACCGCACAATCCAGGTGGGTGTCACCCAGCTCGTGGCGGGGGAGATCGCGGTGCCGCCCGTCGTCTTCGCCGGTGCCGCGCTCGTTCTCATCCCCACCGTCCTGCTCGTGATCTTCAGCCAGCGCTTCCTCATCGGCGGCATGGCCGCCGGCTCGCTGCGCTGACCGCCGTCCGCTCTGTCTGTTCCACTCTCACCCGAACCTGGAGAACCCTCATGAAGAAGCTCACCCTGGCGGCCGTCGTCGCCGTCGTCGCCCTCGCTCTGGCCGGCTGCTCCTCCTCCGCGGCCGCTCCCGCGTCGACGGCGGCCGCACCCGGCCCCTCGGCGCTCGACGGCGCCGGCGAGGTCGACATCACCCTCTGGCACGGCCTGGGCGCCGTCAACGGACAGGCGCTGCAGAGCCTCGTCGACCAGTTCAACGCCCAGAACGCGAGCAAGATCCACGTGGATGCCGTCTTCCAGGGCACCTACGACGATCTGCTCGCGAAGTACACCGCGAGCGTGAAGGACGGCTCGAGCCCCACGGTCATGCTGGCCGGCGACATCGCGTCGGGGTACATGCGTGACGTGCAGCGGTCGATGTCGCCCGAAGCGATGGCCGCGGCCAATCCCGGCGACCTGAACCTCGACGATCTGCGCGCTGCGGCGCGGCGCTACTACAGCTCCGACGGCCATCTGATGGCGGTGCCGATGAACACCTCCACCCCGCTGCTCTGGGTCAACACGCAATTGCTTGCCCAGGCCGGGCTGCCGGCCGATGTCCCGCTGTCTTTGCTCGACGACGTCGCGCGCGTCGCAAAGCAGGTTGCCCAGAAGACCGGTCAGGCCGGCTTCGTTCAGGCGATGGACGGATGGTGGTTCGAACAGGCCACCGCCGCGGCCGGTGCCCCGTACTGCACACCCGACAACGGGCGCGGCGCCGACGGCCAGCCGACCGCCGTCGCCTTCGACGACCCGGCGCAGGTGGCTGCCTTCTCGACGCTGACCGACATCTACACCTCTGGCGCCGGCCTCGATGTCGGAACCGACGGTAACGCCGCCGTGGCTGCCTTCGCCGCGGGCAAGGTTGCGCTCATGTTCAACAGTTCCGGGGCCGCCGGCGCGATCGCGAAGTCGGGCATGACGGGCTATACGGCCGCTCGGTATCCGCTGTCCGGTGACCCCGGCTCGTCCGGAACCGTGGTGGGTGGATCGGCCCTCTGGCTGAGCGCGACGGCCAGCGATGCGCAGAAGGTCGCGGGGTGGAAGCTCGAGTCCTTCCTCGCCTCCGCGCCGGCGCAGGAGCAGTTCTCCCAGACGACGGGCTACATCCCGATCAACACCGCGGTCGATTCCTCGTCGACGGAGAAGTCCTACCTCGCCGCGCACCCCTCGGCGCAGGTCTTCCTCGACCAGGTGAACGCGGTGCCGCAGGTGCCCGCCACCGCCGGCTGCCTCACCGGGGCGATGACGGGCATCCGCAAGGCCATCGTCTCGGCCATGCAGTCCGCCTTCTCCGGCAAGACATCCGTCGCCGACGCGCTGATGACGGCGCGGGCGGCGACCGCCGACGTGCTGCAGCAGTACCGCGACCAGCTCGGCGGGTGATAGGGCGCATCGCACGGCATCCTCACCGCTCCCACAACCGGACACTGCGAAGGAAAGAAGAACCCATGGACGATGTGCGCTACGGCGTCTTTCTCCGCCCCGACCCGGCCACGTGCTGGGCGGTGACCCAGATCACGGACGCGCTGCGCGCACAGTTCGCTCTGGTCTCTGCCGGCGCCTTCCCCCCGCATGCCACCCTCGTCGGAAACCTGCGAGCGGCGTCGGCCGCGGCGGTCGAAGCGGCCATCGACGAGGCGCTGGACGGGGTGGACTCCTTCCCGTTGCACAACGCCGGCGTGGTCGCCGACGGGCCGTGCTGGCTGATGGATGTGCACTCCGACGGGGCCGGCGACGTCAACGGGCCCCTGACCGCGCTCGCCGCCCGGGTGCGCGGCGCGGTGCTGCCGCTCGCTCTGCCGCGGGAGGACTACCTGGTGGGCCCCCTCGACAGCCCTCGCTTCTGGGCTCATCTCTCGCTCGCTTCACACGACCTGCTCGTCGATCCGCGGCTGTCGAGCGAAGTGGGGGAGTACATCGCCGGGTTGCCGATCACCTGGCCGTCGCGCTCCGTCGCGGAGGTCGTCTCCCTGTTCGCCTTCACGGCCGACTGGGAGCGGCGGTGGTGGGATGAGCTGAGGTGGACCCACCTGCGCTCGTGGATGCTTCCCGTCCGGAAGGAGCGGGGCAATGCCTGAGCCGCGGTACGGCATCTTCCTGCGCCCGGATCCCACCCTGGCCTGGGCGGTCACCCAGATCACCCACGCGCTGCGCGCACAGTTCGGCCTCCTGTCCTCGGCGGCCTTCCCTCCGCACGTGACGATCCAGGGCTCGCTCGCCGTCACGACCTCCGTGGAAGAGTTGGAAGCGGCCATCGACGGGGCCGTGGCCGCGAGGCCCCCCGTTCTGCTCATCAACAACGGCATCCGCACACCTGACCCGGGCATTCCGATCGACGTCCACACCGACGAACACGGAGAGCTCAACACCGAGCTGCAGCGTCTGGCGCACGCGATCTTCGATGCCGTGCTGCCGCTCGGCGTCGTCGGCGATGATCGCCTGAGTCCGCGCACGCCCGAGGCCTTCCACGCCCATCTCTCGCTCGCCTCGCACGATCTCGCCCGTCGCCCCGACCTCTACCGTGAGGTGCGCGACTTCGTCGAGGGGTTGCCGATCGTGATCCCTTCGCGATCGTTCTGCGACACCGTGTCGCTGTTCCAGTTCCACACGGAGCGCAGCTGGTACGACGCGTGGTGGGAGACACTCACCTGGCGTCATCTGCGCTCGTGGACGCTGCGTTAGCCGCACGATCGGGAGCACACCATCGCGCCCACCCGATGGCTCGGGCTAGTGTCGGTGGGGATGACTGACACGCAGATGGTTCCCGCCCTGCAACTGACCGGGCTCACAAAACGCTTCGGCGACAAGCTGGCCGTGGGCGGTGTCGATCTCCTCGTTCCCCCGGGCTCGTTCTACGGACTCGTCGGCCCCAACGGGGCCGGAAAGACCACGACGCTGTCGATGGCGACGGGACTGCTCCGCCCCGATGCGGGCACGGCCCGGGTGCACGGCGTGGATGTGTGGGCTGATCCCGTGCGGGCGAAGGCGATGATCGGCAACCTCGCCGACGGCGTGCGCCTGTTCGACCGACTCACGGGCGAACAGCTCATCACGTACACCGCGATGATGTTCTCCGTGCCGCGGGAGCAGATCGCGGGACGCGTCGCCGACCTGATCGCGCTGATGGATCTCGGCGAGGCGGCGGGGACGATCGTCGCGGACTACTCGGCCGGCATGACCAAGAAGGTGGCTCTGGCCTGCGCGCTCGTGCACGCGCCGCGGCTGCTCGTCCTGGACGAACCGTTCGAGTCGGTCGATCCGGTCTCGGCGGCCAACATCGAGGACGTGCTGCGCTCGTACACCTCGTCGGGTGGCACGATCATCATCTCGAGCCACTCGATGGATCTGGTCCAGCGCATGTGCGACCACGTCGCCGTGATCGCGGCCGGTCGCGTGCTCGCCGCCGGTACCGTCGACGAGGTGCGCGCGGGCGAGACGTTGCAGGACCGCTTCCTCTCGCTCGTCGGCGGCCGCCACACCTCGGAGGGTCCGCAGTGGTTGCGACAGTCCTGAGGCTGCGCTACCGGATTCTCGGTAACACGCTCGCCCGTCGCCCGTGGCAGCTCGTCGGTTTCTGCTTCGGCATCCTGTGGGCGATCAGCATCCTCGGCGTAACAGTCTCGAGCCTCATCGCGACCGCGCTGTTCCAGGGTCTGGACGTCGCCCGTGCGTTCGCCGTGGTCGGCGGATCCGCCCTCCTGCTGGGCTGGGTGCTCGGGCCCGTGCTCGTGACCGGTATGGACACTACGGTGGATGCCGAAAAGCTCGCCCCGTTCCCGCTCAGCACACGCCAGACCATGACCGCGCTGACGGCCACCGGACTGACCGGCATCCCCGGTATCGCCACGTCGATCGCGACGCTGGCTACCCTCGCACTCTGGGTGCGCTGGCCGCTGGCCGCGGTCATCGCGGTGCCGTGCATCGCACTGGCGGTACTGACCTGCGTGGTCGCCTCCCGGCTCGTGTCGGCGCTGTCGACCGGCCTCGGCGGCAACCGCCGCGGCCGCGAGCTGATCGGTACCGTCGTGCTCGTGCTGCTGATCATGGCCGGCCCCATCGTCACCGGAACGCTCGCGCTGTTCACCTCGACGCGCAACATCGGTGAACGTTTTCAGCAGATCGCGGACGTGTTGGCGTGGACTCCGATCGGCGCCGCGTGGGCGGTGCCGGCCGACGTCGCCGCCGGTGCCTGGGGTCTCGCGGCCGTGCGCTTCCTGCTGGCCGTCGCGACCGTCGGCGTGCTCTGGTG
>CAUPYO010000134.1:0-6120 GCA_963515565.1 uncultured Microbacterium sp. | reverse complement strand
AAGCGCAGGATGTCCTTGCCGACGACGTGGTACGCCGGCCAGCGGCGCTCGAACTGCGCGGGGTCGGTTCCGTAGCCGACGGCCGTGGCGTAGTTGAGCAGCGCGTCCACCCACACGTAGATGACGTGCGACGGGTCCCACGGCACCGTGATGCCCCAGTCGAACGCCGAACGCGAGATCGACAGATCTTTCAACCCCGAGCGCACGAACGAGACGACCTCGTTGCGCGCCGACTCGGGGCGCACGAAATCGGGCTCGGTCTTGTACAGCTCGAGCAGCTTGTCCTGAAACTCGCTCAGCTTGAAGAAGTAGTTCTTCTCCTGCAACAGCTCCAGCGGCTTGGAATGGATGGCGCAGACTTTGAGGCCCTCGAACGCCCCCGTGCCGTCGACGATCTCCGCTTCGGGCTTGAACTCCTCACAGCCGACGCAGTAGAGCGCCTCGTACTCACCCGCATAGATGTAGCCGCGATCGTAGAGCGCCTTCACGAACTGCTGCACGCGCTCTTCGTGGCGCGGCTGCGTCGTGCGGATGAAGTCGTCGTTGGCGACGTCGAGGGTGGTCAGCAGCGGGAACCACGACTCGGTGACGAGCTTGTCGACCCACTCCTGCGGCGTCACGTTGTTCGCCGCCGCGGCGCGGAGCATCTTCTGCCCGTGCTCATCGGTGCCGGTGAGCATCCAGGTGTCGTCGCCGGCTTGGCGATGCCAGCGCGCGAGCGTGTCCACGGCGACCGTCGTATACCCGTGACCGATGTGCGGCAGATCGCTCGGGTAGTAGATCGGCGTCGTGATGTAGAAAGACTGACCTGTTGTCACCCGACGATTCTAGTTGGGGCTCTCGGCCCCACTCCGCGTGTGACGGCGGCACGGTGACGCCGGAGCTCAGCGCGCGGCGAGCACGGCCTGATACAGATCACGGCTGGACAGCCCGGTCGCCGCAGCCACCTCGGCCGCGGCATCCTTCAGGCGGATGCCGCCGGCCACGAGCGCCTGCACCTGTGCGACGGCGTCGTCGGCCGATACTTCGCGGGCGGCCGCGCCCCCGACCACCACGACGATCTCACCGCGTACACCGCCCGCCGCCCACGCGGCGAGCGCGCCGACACCGTCGCGGACGACTTCCTCGTGCAGTTTGGTCAGTTCACGGCACACCGCCGCGGGCCGCTCGGCGCCGAACGCGGACGCCATCGCCGCGAGCGTCTCAGCCAGACGCGACGGAGCCTCGAAGAAGACCATCGTGCGGGGCTCGGTTGCCAGCAACGAGAGCGCGCGCGCCCGCTCGCCCGCCTTTCGAGGCAGGAACCCCTCGAAGGTGAAGCGATCGGTGGGAAGTCCCGCCACGGCGAGCGCCGTGACGACCGCGCTCGGACCGGGAAGCGCCGTGACGGTCACACCCTGAGCGACTGCTTCCGCGACCAGTGCGAAGCCGGGGTCACTGACGGTCGGCATGCCCGCATCGCTGAGCACCAACAGGTCCTCTTCGCGCGCGCGGGCCACGAGCTCGGCGGCGCGTTGCTTCTCGTTGTGATCGTGCAGCGCGATCAGGCGGGGACGGTTGGCGATGTGCAGCGCCTGCAGCAGCCGCTGCGCGGTGCGCGTGTCTTCGGCGGCGATGACGCTCGCCTGCTCGAGCGCCGCGATCAGCCGCGCCGAGGCGTCGCCCAGGTTGCCGATGGGCGTCGCGCCGAGGATGATCACCGCTTCAGCTTAGGCTGGGGGCCGTGTCGATCACCGCCGAGCCGATCCCGCCGCTGCTGCCGCCGACTCGACTGTCCATGTACGACCGGTGGCTCGGCCGCGTGGCGAGCGAACCGCGGTTGCAGCGCCTCTACAGCTGGCTCGCTCCCCTGCTGGTGACGCTGCTCGCCGGCATCCGCCGGTTCTGGAACGTGGGCCAGCCGCACGCGCTCGTGTTCGATGAGACCTATTACGTGAAGGATGCCTGGAGCCAGTGGACCCTCGGGTACGCGGCGAGCTGGCCGAACAGCGCCGACTCGCGCTTCGCGGCCGGCGAGACGAACATCTTCACGACCGACCCGAGCTTCGTGGTGCATCCGCCGCTCGGCAAGTACCTGATCGGTGTCGGGATGTGGCTGTTCGGAGCGGACAATTCGTTCGGTTGGCGGGCGATGACGGCCCTGTTCGGCACCGCCCTGGTGCTTCTGCTGTTCTTCGTGGCCAAGACGCTCACGAACTCGACGGTCTTCGCCTCGATCGCTTCGTTCCTGCTCGCGATCGACGGCCTCGGCATCGTCATGAGCCGGGTGGCCCTCCTCGACATCTTCCTCGCGTTCTTCGTGCTGCTCGCGTTCTGGTTCGCTCTGCTCGACCGTCGGCGACACCTCGATCGGCTCGCGGCCGGTGTCGTGGCGCGTGCCCGCGGCGAGGCTGCTCCCGCCTGGGGGCCCGTGTTCTGGAACCGGCCCTGGATCATCGCTGCGGGTGCGGCCGCCGGAGCGGCCACCGCGGTCAAGTGGTCGGGCGTCTGGGTACTCGCCGCGATCGGCCTGTACCTCGTCGTCACCGATGCGCTGGAGCGGCGCCGTCTGGGCGTCACGTTCTGGCCCATGGATGCCGTCCGTCAGGGCTTCGCGGCCGCTGTGCTTCTGGTGCCCGTCGCGTTCGTCGTCTACCTCGGGTCGTGGACCGGGTGGCTGACGAGCAGCGGCGGCTACGACCGACACGTCGCCGACGCGAATCCGGCGACGGGACTGTTCTCGTGGGTGCCACTGCCGCTGCAGAGCCTGTGGACCTATCACCAGACGATCTACGGCTCGATGACCACCATGACATCGCCGCACAGCTATTCCAGTGCGGCGTGGGCGTGGCCGTTCCTCTGGCGACCGACGTCGATGTACGCCTTCTCCACCGCCGACGGACAGGGCGGGTGCACCGGCGACAACGGCTGCCTACAGGTGCTCTACAGCATGCCGAACCCGCTGCTGTGGTACGCGTCGGTGCTGGCCGCGCTCTACCTCGTCTACCGGTTCGCCGTCGAGCGCAATTGGCGTCACGCCGTGGTTCTGGTGGGCATCGCGGCGACCTGGCTGCCCTGGCTCATCTACCCGGAGCGTACGGTTTTCCAGTTCTACACGATCGTCATCTGGCCGTTCCTGCTGCTCGCGCTCACTTTCGTCCTCCGGGAGATCGCGGGCGCAGCCCACGCGGTCAGCGATCGACGCACCGCGGGTCAACGCGTCGTCATCGTCTTCCTGGTCGCCGCGGTCGTGCTGTCGGCATTCTGGTACCCGCTCTGGTCGGCGACGCAGGTGCCCTACGACTTCTACCGCCTGCACAACTGGATGCAGGGCTGGGTCTGACGCCTCGTCGCCACACCGTCACCCATTGAGAACTCTTCTCATTAAGATGGATGGCGTCGGGAACGGGGGTCAGGCATGTCGCAGCGTCAGGACGAATCACCTCCGCGACCCGCCGGGGCCTCCCGCGTGCCGGTCATCGCGGTCACCGGGCATCTCGGGGCGGGAAAGACGAGCCTTGTGAACCACCTTCTTCGCGCCCCGGGAGCGCGCATCGGGGTGATCGTGAACGATTTCGGAACGCTCAATGTGGACGCAGGCCTCGTGACCGGACAGATCGATGAGGCGGCCGGAATCTCCGGCGGGTGCGTGTGCTGCCTACCCGACGCGGGCGGTCTCGACGACGCGCTCGCCCGCCTCGCCGACCCTCGCCTGCGCCTCGATGCGATCATCGTGGAAGCCAGCGGAGTCGCCGAACCGACCGTGCTCTCTCGCCTCATCCGCTTCAGCGGGGTGGAGCGTGTTCGTCACGGCGGCATCATCGAGGTGATCGACGCCGTGAACCACTTCGCCACGGTCGACTCCCACGACCAGCCGCCCGCGCGTTACGCCGCCGCCTCGCTCGTCGTGATCGGCAAAACCGATCTGCTCGCTCCCGGTGACCGCGCAGGTACCCTCGAGCGGATCACCGAGCGCGTGCGCGCCGGCAACGGGACGGCACAGATCGTCGCCGCTCGCGGCGGCGCTGTCGATCCGGCACTGGTCTTCGACGTCGCCGACCATGACGACCCTGCCGACGAACTGCCGATCGCTCGGCTGCGCCGCGACGTCGATCCCGCGCCGCAGCACCGGCACGGTCACGGACACCACCCGCACCAGCACGCCCGCTCTGCCGCGATCGCGCTGGCCGAGCCGGTGTCGCCGACGGCGCTCGTCGATCTGCTCGAGCACCCTCCGGCGGGCGCCTATCGGATGAAGGGCCGCGTGCGGGTTCGCGGCCCGCGCAGCGACCGCGGATACGTGGTGAACGTCGTCGCCGGAGCGATCCACGTCGCACCGTTGCCCTCCCCGCCGTCACCCGGCGAGCTGGTGGCGATCGGCATCCACCTCGATTCACACGCGGCGCACGCGGGTCTCGCGGAGGTCGCAGCTGCGCCGGCGGAGCGCCCGGATGCCGCAGGATTGCGGCGCCTGCAGCGCTACCGCCGGCTCAGCGAGTGAGTCCCGCGATCAGTTGACCTCGTCGGGGTGCGCCGACACGCGGCCGCCCCGCTCGAGACCGGTGATCGCCGCCTGCTCGTCGGCGGTGAGCTCGAAGTCGAACAGGTCGAGGTTCTCACGGATGCGCGCGGGGTTGTTCGACTTGGGGAAGATGATGTGCCCCTGCTGCACGTGCCAGCGCAGCACCACCTGCGCGGGAGTCTTGCCGTGCGCAGCGGCCGCGGCGGCCACCGGCGCCTCGTCGAACAGCGGGTACTTGCCCTGTCCGAGCGGACCCCAGGCCTCGATGAGGATGCCGTGGTCCTTCGCGAACGCGGCGACATCGCCCTGCTGGTAAGCCGGGTGCAGCTCGATCTGGTCGACGGCGGGCGTCACGCCGGTCGCCGAGATGACCTCGGCGAGATGGGCGGGCAGATGGTTGGAGACACCGATGCTGCGGGCCTTGCCTGCATCGCGGATCTGCACCATCTTCTCCCACGCGTTGACGTAGTTGCCGTTCGCGGGCGCGGGCCAGTGCACGAGGTACAGGTCGACCGACTCCAGGCCGAGCTTCTCGAGGCTCTCGTCGATGGCGGCCACGGGCTCGTCGCCGGCCTGTCGGTCGTTCCAGAGCTTCGTGGTGATGAACAGCTCGTCGCGAGCGAGACCGCTGGCCGCGATCGCGCGACCGACGCCCTCTTCGTTGCCGTAGATGGCGGCGGTGTCGATGTGGCGGTAGCCGGCCTCGAGAGCGTCGGCAACGATCTTCTCGGTCTCTGCCGGATCGACCTTGAAGACGCCGAAGCCGAGCTGGGGAATGGTGTGACCGTCGTTGAGGCTGAGAAGGGGAATCGTCATGGCTTCCAGCGTAGGCGCGGCCGGTGCCAGCAGGGGGCGGATGCCGCGGCATCCCCATGGGTTGTTCTCCCCATCGCGACCATTCATAGGGTTCGTTAGGTTGTGAGGCAGGGAGGCAGACACCATGAGCGACCTGAAGATCGATGTCGGCGAGGTATTGGCGAGCGCGTCGAGTGCGGAGCGGATCGCCGGCGACTTCTCGTCGGCCGAGCGCATCGCCGACGAGACCGCCAGCTATACCGGGCACGACGGACTCGCCGGCAAGGTGCGTGATTTCGGCGGCAAGTGGGACATCGCCCGCGGCAAGCTCGAAGACAACCTCACGTTCATCGCGGACTACCTCCGCGCCGTCGTCGACACCTTCGAAGACCTCGACACCAATCTGGCCGCGTCCATCGCTTCGTCGAAGGTCGCCGACGCCACCGATACGACCACCATGACGACGCAAGAGCTCCTCGGTTCTATGACGGGCGCCACCCCGGCGCCCACGCCTTCTCCCACGCCGAGCCCCTCCCCCGGACCCGCCCCCGCGGCACCGGCGACCGGGGGCAACTGATGGCACTTCCCGGAAACCCCGATGCCCTCGCCGAGCGGGCAGCAACCTATGTCTCCTCGGCGAGCCGCATCGAGCGCGCTGCCGATGACCTGCGCACCCTGGCATATGCGAGCACCGCGCGTTCGCTCGACGCGATCCGCGAACGCAGCGGCCAGGTCGCCCGCGACCTGAGCACCGCCAACGGACGCAACGCAGGCCCCGCGAAAGCGCTCGGCGAGTATGCAGCAGCGCTACGCGATGCGCCCCG
>CAUPYO010000133.1:0-6138 GCA_963515565.1 uncultured Microbacterium sp. | reverse complement strand
GTGCGAGAGAGACCGCAATCTCGTCCAGGGCGTCGGCGTCGAAGAACTGTCCGGCCAGATCTCCCCCGCCGACGATCCAGATGTCCCCCGCGCCGGCGGCTGCGCGAATCTGCGCCAACGCGTCGATGACCGGGCCGGACACGAAGGTGACATCTGCCCCCGCGGGCACCGGAAGCTCGCGCGTGGTGAAGACGAACGTCGGCGTGTCGCCGTATAGCTGTCGCCAGCGGTCGGGATGAGCGAGGAGATCTTCTGCAGCGAGAACCCACTCGTAGGTGGTGGATCCTTCCACCAGTACGCTCGCGTTCTTCGGGACCAACTCGGGATCGGGGGCGTCGTCGCCCGCCGCGGCGAAGAGCCAGGCGAGGGAGTTGTCGCCATCGGCGATGAACCCATCGAGTGACGCGGCGGTGTCGTACACGATTCTGCTCATGATCGCGACGGTACCGTCTACCTCCGACACCCCCGCGCCGCTCGTCAGGCGTCGATTTCTGCCCCAGCATCGCGTGTGCCGACGATCAGCAGCCGCGTGCCGAGCAGGGCGACGATCGCCGTCGCCGCTCCGCCGATGAGGAACGGCAGTCGCAGATCGATACGTGCGACCAGTCCGCCGAGGAGTGTTGCGATCGGAAACAATCCCCAGGTGAGCGTCCGCGTGACGCCCAGGGCGCGCCCGAAGATCTCCGGCGGCAGGATCTGCTGTCGAAGGCTGCCCCATGGCACGTTCCACACCGATACCGCGCATGCTGCCAGCGCGAAGGCGATCACAGCCGTCCAGATCGACGGGGCGATACCGGTGACCAGCATGGCGACGCCGCCGGTGAGGATGCCGCCGAACATCACGGGACCACGACCCCACCGCGCGACCAGACGGGGGGCCACGATCGAACCGCAGAGCGCACCGACACCGATGCCGGCAGTCACGAAACCGATCGCGGCTGCGGGGACGGCCATGGCGTCGACGAAGAAGAGGACGAGCACCGCTTGTGCGAACGACAGCGCGCTACCGGTGAAAGCGGTGAAGAGCACCATGGAACGCAAGTAGCGGTGGTGCCACAGGAATGCGAGGGCCTCGCGGGTGGTGGGCGCTGTGGTGCGGAGCGCGTCGGCGGCGGTGCCCGCGCTGGGCTCGGATGCGTCAGCCGATGCGGTCGCGCTTCTGAGAGAGCGTGCCGCCGACAGCGGCAGGAAGAGGGCGAGCACGACCGGCACGAGGTACCCGATGGAACCGACCCAGAGCGGGAGGGCAAGGGAGACGGCGAACAGGAGTCCCGAGATCGGTGTGGCGATGAAGCTGTCGACGGTCACCTGGGCGCCTTGGATCCAGCCGTTCGCCCGGTCGAGCTGGCTGCGCGGCACGACGCCGGGGATGACCGCGTTGGTCGCATTGTCGAAGAGGGTCTCGCCGAGGCCGAAGATCAAGGTTCCCATGAAGAGTGCAGTCAGAGTGAGCTGTCCCGAGGCACCCAGAATGGCGAGCCAGAGTGCCACGCCGCCGCGGATGACGTTAGCCAGTGCCATGACGTAACGACGATCGAAGCGGTCGACGATCATGCCGGCCGGCAGGCCGAAGATCAGCCAGGGCACGAAAGCCAGCGCGGTGAGCACCGAGATGACGAAAGGGTCGGAACTGAGAGTGATGGCGACCAGCGGCACCGCCGTGCGGCCGATGCCGTCGGCGAGGTTGCTGAAGACGGCGGCCGACCAGAGGGTGCGAAACCCGCGGCCCAAAGAGGGCGCGCGGCCAGAAGTCGTGTCGGTGCCAGAGTCCAGGGCTGTGGGAGCGGTCATCACGCGAGTCCTTCTTCGGGGAGGGGAAACAGGTCGGTGCGGATGCTGACCGGGCGCAGGCCCTCGCCGCTCTGGTCGCGGTAGAGGTCGCCGTAGCGGCGGACGACGTCGTGGAGTTCGGTGGCCAAGGCCTCCATCTGGGCGGAGGAAAGTCGCAGCGTGGAGGTCGCGATCATCGATTCGGCTTCGTCCAGCGTCTCGGCGGAACTCAGCGTCTCGTTCACATAGCGCATCAATTGCAGGTGGCGGCGTGTCAGGAATTCGTTCATCACGAGCTGGGTCGCTGCTTTACCCGCCGGGGTCTTCATGGCCTCGGGGTTCGTGAACGAGACGCCCCCCTTGGTCCTCTCCCACCATCGCTCCCGCCCGGTGCCGCGGTCACTGATCTCACGGATGAGATCGTGCTTGGCCAGGGCGCGCAAGTGATAGCTGGTGGCGCCGGAGGACTCCCCCGTCATCGTTGCCAGTGAGCTCGCTGTCTGCGGCCCGTACTGGGTCAGGATGTCGTAGATCTCGACCCGCAGTGGGTGGGCCAGAGCGCGCAGCGCGCTGGCATCGAGTTTGCGTTCTTCGCCGGAAACGGACGGGCCGTCGGGCGAGACGCTCGAGGCGTCATCGGTGCTCATATCGCCAAGATAGCGTTGCAAAGAATACTTTGCAAGATGATCTTTGCATCACTTCGGCCTACGCTGGGAGGATGACCGACGCCGAGTTCAACCCGCTCCTGGTTCCTTCCACGCTCCCGTATGGCCTGCCCGACTATCGGGTGATCGCGCCGGCGCACTATCTTCCGGCGTTCGACGAGGCCTTCGCGCGCCACCGTCGTGAGATCCACGAGATCACGGGCGCCACGGCATCCCCCACCTTCGAGAACACGATGGTCGCGCTGGAGCGCTCCGGCGAACTCCTGGGCCAGGTCGCTCGCACCTTTTACACCGTGGCGTCGGCCGATGGGACGCCCGAGATCCAGGAGATCGAGCAGACCCTCGCTCCCCTCATGTCCGCCCATCAGGATGCCGTTCAGCTCGACAAGGCGCTCTATGAGCGCGTTCAGCTGCTGCACGGCCAGCGTGACGAGCTCGACCTGACAGCCGAAGAGCGTTATCTGCTCGAACGCCACTACCGCGAGATGACGCACGCGGGTGCCAGCCTCGACGACGCCGAGAAAAGCCGCCTCACCGACCTGAACCAGCGTCTGTCGGTGCTGACGACGACGTTCGAGAAGAACCTGCTGGCCGACACCAACGACCTCGCCGTCGTCTTCGACGACGCCGCCGACCTCGACGGGCTCACCGACGGGGAGATTTCGGCCGCCGCGCAGAACGCCGCAGATCGCGGCCTGGAGGGTCGCTACGTGGTGACTCTCACGCTCTTCACCGGTCATCCGTACCTCTCGAGCCTGACGAAGCGCGAGAGCCGTCGGCGCCTGCTGGACGCGTCCCGCTCGCGGGGCCTGCGCAGCAACGCGTACGACAACCGGGAGGTGCTGCGGGAGATCGTGCGCCTGCGGGCCCAGCGCGCCGCGCTGCTGGGCTACCACAGCCACGCCGCGTATGTCACCAGCGACGAGACGGCGGGCTCGCCCGAAGCGGTCCACGCTCTCCTGCGCCGCCTCGCCGCCCCCGCCGCGGCGAACGCGCGCGCCGAACAGGCGGCGCTGCAGGCGATCGTCGACGCGGACTCGCGCCCGTTCGCCCTCGAGGCGCACGACTGGGCGTTCTACACCGAACGCGTGCGCGCCGCGCAGTACGACCTCGACCGCACGGCTCTTCGGCCGTGGTTCCACGCGGAGCGTGTTCTCGTCGACGGCGTCTTCCGTGCAGCGACATCGCTCTACGGCATCACCTTCACCGAGCGCACCGACCTCCCCGGATACCACCCCGACGTTCGGGTGTTCGAGATCCACAACGCCGACGGGACAGAGCTGGGGCTGTTCCTGCTCGATCTGTACACGCGCGATACCAAGCGCGGTGGTGCGTGGATGAACTCCATCGTCACGCAGTCGGCTCTTCGCGGCACCCGCCCGATCGTCGTGAACAACCTGAACGTGCCGAAGCCGGCGGACGGACAGCCCACTCTGCTGACCCTCGACGAAGTCACCACGATGTTCCATGAGTTCGGTCACGCTCTGCACGGACTGTTCGCCACCGTCACCTTCCCGCATTTCGCCGGTACGGCGGTGTTCCGCGACTTCGTCGAGTTCCCGAGCCAGGTGAACGAGATGTGGATCCTCTGGCCCGAGATCCTCGCCTCCTACGCGCGCCACGTCGAGACGGGCGAGCCGCTCCCCCACGACGTCGTCGAGAAGCTCCACGCTTCGGAGGCGTTCAACCAGGGCTTCGCCACCAGCGAATATCTCGCGGCGGCATGGCTCGATCAGGCGTGGCACTCGCTCGACGTCGGCGGCGCGGATGCCGTGGCCGACGTTGCTGCATTCGAGGCCGCTGCGCTGGCGGATATCGGCTTGGACAACCCGCTGGTGCCCACGCGCTACTCATCCACGTACTTTGCGCACGTCTTCTCGGGCGGGTACAGCGCCGGGTACTACTCCTACATCTGGAGTGAAGTGCTCGATGCCGACACCGTCGAGTGGTTCAACGAGAACGGCGGCTTGACCCGAGCCGGTGGTGACCGCTTTCGTGAGCGCCTCCTGGGTGTCGGCGGTTCCAAGGATCCGATGGATGCCTATCGCGATTTCCGCGGACGAGACGCCGACATCGCTCCGTTGCTGGCTCGACGTGGGCTCGAGGGCTGATCGCCGCGTCGTCATGAGGCGCCGCTGGCCGGGGCGCAGATCGCGCCTCGGCCCCACTCGCGTGCGTCCGGCTACGGGGACGGCGAGTTCGACGGAGTCGACGCGCTGTGCGGCATGGTCGCGGGGCAGTCGATCGGCCGGTACGACGAACGGCCCTCGCGCACGTGGAAGCGGAAGCAAACCTGTGCGCTGCCGGCAGCCACGCCGGGCTGGAAGAGCCGCGTAGAGGGCTCTGGTTGTACGCTCACCGTGATGCGCACGTCCAGGCGCGCGCCGTCGGGGTCCGATGTCGATCCTCGCCAGGCATAGGGCTCTACGGTGGCCCCCGGTACGTTGCTGAACTGCGTGGCGGCGAGTGTCGCAGCATCCACTCCGGGGCCGGGACGAGACACACGGTGCGCGATGGTGCGAGCCGCGGCATCCACCTGAGCGTGCGCGATGGACTCGCCATCGCGCGGGCCGAACGCGTGCATGAAGGTCACGGTCGCAACGCCGGCCAGGATGAGGACGGCCATGACCGTCCCGAGAACGATGCGGAAAACGCGCACTCCCCTCGGGGCGCGCTCGCGCGATGAAACCGGCGCTGTCACCGAGGTCAGGCGCTCTTGCGCTTGTGCTCCAGCACGAGGGACGGCGTAGCTCCTTCGGTGACGGCGGGGCGCTTGACGATCACCTTGGCGACATCCTCCATCGAGGGGATTTCGAACATGATCGGACCGAGCACGTCTTCGAGGATCGCCCGCAGGCCGCGTGCACCGGTCTTGCGCGCCACTGCGAGGTCGGCGATGGCGAGCAGCGCGTCGTCTTCGAACTCCAGCTCGGCGCCGTCGAGCTCGAACATGCGCTGATACTGCTTGACGAACGCGTTCTTCGGTCCCGTCAGGATCTCGATGAGCGCGGTCTGGTCGAGCGGCGCGACCGACGTCACGACGGGCAGGCGTCCGATGAACTCGGGGATGAGACCGAACTTGTGGAGGTCTTCGGGCTCTACCTCGCTGAAGAGGTCGAGCTCTTTGCCCTTCTCCTGCAGAGGTGCGCCGAATCCGACGCCGTGCTTGCCGACGCGCGACGAGATGATGTCTTCCAGCCCAGCGAAGGCGCCCGCCACGATGAACAGGACGTTCGTGGTGTCGATCTGGATGAACTCCTGGTGCGGGTGCTTGCGTCCGCCCTGCGGCGGGACAGAAGCGACCGTGCCCTCGAGGATCTTCAGGAGTGCCTGCTGAACGCCCTCACCCGACACATCGCGTGTGATCGAGGGATTCTCGGCCTTGCGGGCGATCTTGTCGACCTCGTCGATGTAGATGATGCCGGTCTCTGCCCTCTTGACGTCGAAGTCAGCGGCCTGCAGAAGCTTGAGCAGGATGTTCTCGACGTCTTCCCCGACGTAGCCCGCTTCGGTGAGCGCCGTGGCGTCGGCCACCGCGAACGGGACATTCAGCCGCTTCGCGAGCGTCTGGGCCAGGTATGTCTTGCCGCAACCGGTCGGGCCGAGCAGCAGGATATTGCTCTTGGCGATCTCGACCTCGTCGGCCCGCTGTTCTGCGGACTGGAGCGTTCCGTGCGCGCGCACGCGCTTGTAGTGGTTGTAG
>CAUPYO010000132.1:0-6217 GCA_963515565.1 uncultured Microbacterium sp. | reverse complement strand
GCCGACGGCACTCGGCGACGGCGAGCGGCGAGCGGTGCGTGGACGCCGCTGCGGACGCCCGGTGCCGCGCGGCGCGGCCCCGTAGCCCACGAGATTCGGCACGGCCGACTCGGCGCCTGGATCCTCGCTTCCCGTCGCGGCAGCTTCGTCTGCGGCGGTGTCGGTCGCAGCCGCGCGGCCGTCTCCGGACTCGACCGGAGTGCGCGCGGCATCCTGTCCGGCGACCTCGAAGGCGATGAGCGGGGAACCCACCTCGACGACATCGCCCGCGTCGGCGTGGAGGGTGCTCACGATGCCCGCGAACGGCGACGGCAGTTCGACGATGGCTTTGGCGGTCTCCACCTCGGCGATCGGCTGGTTGAGGGTGACCTCGTCGCCCTGCGCGACGAGCCACTGCACGATCTCCGCCTCGGGAAGCCCTTCGCCGAGGTCGGGCAGACGGAACTCCGCGATCACAGCTCGACTCCCGTCAGGCTGTTGGGGCGCTCGAGCACCCGGTCGACGGCATCGAGTACCCGGTCGAGATCGGGAATGTGGTGCTTTTCGAGCTTGGCCGGCGGATACGGGATGTCAAGACCTGTGACCCTCTCCGGGGCCGCTTCGAGGTAGTGGAAGCACTGCTCGGTCACACTCGCGATGATCTCCGCGGCGACGCCAGCCTCTCCGCCGGCCTCGTGCGTCACGACCAGCCGGCCGGTCTTGCGCACCGACGCGGATACCGTGCGGTAGTCGACGGGAGAGAGCGAGCGCAGATCGATGACCTCGAGAGAGATGCCCTCGTCTTCGGCGGCCTGCGCGGCATCCAGCGCTGTCATCACCTGGGCGCCGTAGGTGACGATCGTGGCGTCGGTGCCCGGCCGCACGACCCGCGCGAGACCCATGGGCGGCGCATCGGCGACGTCGGTGTCGAGGTCGACCTCGCCCTTCGTGTGGTACAGCCGTTTGGGCTCGAAGAAGATCACCGGATCGTCGCAGGCGATGGCCTGCTGCAGCACCGTGTACGCGTCGTGCGGGTTGGAGACCGCGACGACCCGGAGCCCGGCCGTGTGGACGAAGTACGCCTCCGGCGACTCCGAGTGATGCTCCGCGGCGCCGACGCCGCCGGCCCAGGGGATGCGGATCGTCAGCGGAACCTTCACGCGACCCTGCGTGCGGTAATGCAGTTTCGCCACCTGACAGACGATCTGATCGAAGGCGGGGTAGACGAAACCGTCGAACTGGATCTCGACCACGGGTCGAAACCCGCGCATCGCCAGACCCACCGCCGTGCCGACGATGCCGGACTCGGCCAGAGGCGTATCCACGACGCGTTTCGGTCCGAACTCGTCGAGCAGACCGTCGGTGATCCGGAAAACTCCCCCCAGTCGGCCGATGTCCTCCCCCATCACCAGAACACGATCGTCGTCGGCCATCGCACGCCGCAGGCCCGCGGTGAGCGCCTTGCCCATCGTCAGCTGCGTCATCGCGTCACCGCCGTCTCGTCGTCGGCGTCGGTGTCGGTGTCGGTGTCGGCGAAAGCGTCCAGGTAGGCCGCGAATCGCCCACGCTGGCGATCGATCCCGCTGTGCGGCTCGGCGTACACGCCGTCGAGCACCTCGAGCGCCGGGCGGGTGACCGCCGTCAACACGGCCTCACGCATCGCCGCCGTCAGCTGGTCGGCCTCGCGCGAGATCTCAGCCAGAGCGTCGTCGTCGATGTCGCCGCTGCCGCGCAGGAATGCCTCGAGCCGTGTCAGCGGGTCGCGTGCCCGCCATGCGTCGACCTCGTCGCGAGCTCGGTAGCGCGTGGGATCGTCCGAGGTGGTGTGCGGCCCCATGCGGTAGGTCACCGCCTCGAGAAAGACGGGTCCCTGTCCGCTCCGCGCATGGTCGAGGGCCCAGCGCATGGCCGCCGTGCACGCGATGACGTCGTTGCCGTCGACGCGCATGCTGGGGATGCCGAACCCCGGCGCACGCCCGGCGATCGGAAAGCGCGACTGCACCGTGACGGGCTCGGAGATCGCCCAGTGGTTGTTCGAGCAGACGAAGACGACCGGCGCACCGAAGGAAGAGGCGAAGACCATGGCTTCGTTGACATCTCCCTGGCTGGTCGCGCCGTCGCCGAAGTAGGCGACCGCGACCTGGTCTCCGCCGTCGCGCTGCACGCCCATGGCATAGCCGACGGCGTGCAAGGTCTGCGCGCCGATGATGATCTGCGGGCTCGCGAGATTGAGCGCATACGGATCGTACGTCGAGTGCATTTCGCCGCGCCACGCGAGGACCAGATCGGCCGGAGCCCCGCCGCGGACGATCGTCACGCCCACCTCGCGATAGCTGGGAAAGAGGAAGTCGTCCGTCCGGCACGCCCGGGCCGTCCCGACCTGCACGGCCTCCTGTCCCTGCGCCGGCGCCCACAGACCGACGTGGCCCTGGCGCTGCAGCGCGACGCCCTCGGCATCCATTCGCCGGACGACCGCCATATCGCGGTAGAGCGCGCGCAGGGCCGGCGCGTCGAGATCTTCCACCCACGGGTCCAGGCGCGGATCGTTGATGCGTCGCCCGTCGGGGGTGAGCAGCTGCGCCGTGTCGTCGAGCGCAATCATCGCTTCGTCTGTGGTCAGGGTGTACATCGTTGTCATCCCTCTCTGGCCGAGCCGCATCCTCGTGGGGTGCGGCCGCCGCCGGGCCGGCCTCGTCGCCGGTTGCCTGGAAGAGTACGTCGGACTATCACCTAGCTCAAGCATCCGGGCCAGCGCTGAGCATGCTGCCCAGGCACCGCCCACTCTCCCTGCTACAGTTGTGCACTATGGGCCCCCTCGATCGCGTCGACCTCGACCTCCTCAATGCGCTCGCCGACGATCACCGCGCGACCGTGGTCGCCTTGGCCGAGCGGCTCGGGCTCTCGCGCAACACCGTTCAGGCACGGCTGGCGCGCTTGGAGCGCGGCGGGGTGTTCCAATCGTTCGAGCGGGCGATTCCCCCGGCAGCGCTCGGTCTTCCGATCGAGGCGATGGTGAGCGTCACGGTGCGCCAAGCTGAGCTTCCGCGCATCACCCAGGCGATCTCCGCCATCCCGGAGGTGGTTCAGGCCTACGGGATGAGCGGTCAGGTCGATCTGCTGGTGCGGGTCGCGGCGCGCGACACCCAGCACTTGTTCGACATCGATGCCCGCGTGCTCGCGATCGATGGCGTGGAACGCACCGAGACCTCCCTCGTGATGGGTGAGGTCATCGGATATCGGATCCGGCCGATTCTGGAATGGGCGCGCGACGAAGCGATCCGCTGACCCGCCGCCCTGACGCGACCTTCTCGGCGGCATCTGCCTCTGCGGCGTCGACCCGCACGAGGATCACTCCCGCCAACAGCACGACTCCTCCGATGATCTGCACCGCAGACGGCGTCTCGCCCAGCAGAAGCCAGGCGAAGCCGAGCGCGAAGAGAACCTCGCTCAGCCCGATGAACGAGGCCAGCCGCGAGCCGATGCGCGGTACCGCGAACACCCCGAACGCGTAGCCGAGCGTCGTTCCGATCCCCGCGACCCAGAGCAGGGCGAGGATGCCGGGGACCTCCACGCCGCGGAAGGCGACGGTCACGGCGGGTGCCGCGAACGGCAACGCGCCGGCGACAGCGAGAGTGCCCATGAAGGCGGCACCGAAGAGAAGTCCCCCGCTGGCGAGCGCGAGCGGCGGCAGATCGCCGCCCGTACGCTCACTCATCACGAAGTACACGCACACGCAGACGGCGGCGCCGAGAGCGAGCACCGTGCCGAGCAGATCGAAACGCGCGCCGGCGACGTCGACGACGAGCACGAGACCGGTGATCGCGACGATCGAACCGGCGATCACCAGGCGCGACGGCGCCCGGCGCGTGCGGAGCCAGACGAAACCCACGAGCATGACCGGCGCGAGATACTGGATCAAGAGCGCGACAGCCACCGGCATCCGTTGCATCGCCGAGAAGAACAGCAGCTGACAGCCCGCGACCGGGATCAGCCCGAACACGGCCAGCGCGAGTCCATGCCGATGCACGAAGCCCTGCTCGCGCCGCACAGCGCCGATCAGCGCCGGCGAGAGGATGAGGCCGGCCAGGCCCATACGCACCAGCAGCGCGGCCGACAGCGACCAGCCGGCTTCGAGCAACGGCTTGACGAGCGGGCCGCTCGACGAGAACGCGAGAGCGGACATGACGGCCAGGACGATGCCGGCCGTGCGTGGGGGTGAAGCGGCGCGGGCCACCGGGGTTCCTTGCGTTCGGAGAAAGGTGTCATGACTCAACTGCGATTACACTGGTGACACTACTGCCCGGCGAGATCAGGAGTCAACGTGGTCTTCATCCATGACACGGAGGTGTCGCTCCGCGCCGCAGCGGCCCTCGTGAATACCCTTCCCGAGACCGACGGCGATGGCGTCGATGGCCTCCGCTCTCCGGCGGAACTCGACGCGTATCTCGCCCAGTTCTCCTACACCGGATCTGTGCGTCGCGATGCCGCCGAACTGGCCGCGGTCCGCGCCAATCGGGCGCGCCTGCGGAACCTGTGGCAGGTGGACCGCGACGATGCCGTTCCGCTCGTGAACGCGATGCTGCGCGACGGCCGGGCCTTGCCGCAATTGGTCGCCCACGGCGAGTTCGACTGGCATATCCATGCGACCGACTCCGATGCGCCGCTGGCGATGCGCATGCTCGTCGAGTCGGCCATGGCGTTCGTCGACGTGATCCGCTCCGACCAGTGGGAGCGCGTGCGCGTCTGCTCCGCCGACGATTGCGCGGCGGTGTACGTCGACTTCTCGAAGAACGGGTCGAAGCGCTACTGCGACACCGGAAACTGCGGCAATCGCATGAACGTCAACGCGTACCGTCAGCGGAGGGCGCAAGGAAGCGCGTGATGGCGTCGGCGGCGACGCGCGGCGCCTCGTAGTGGATCAGGTGCCCCACGGCGGGGATCTCGACGAGGTCGGCCGCGGGGAAGAGCGTCTGCAGGTGCCGCTCGGCCTCGATCGGCGTGATGTCGTCCTTCTCGGCGGCGACCAGCAGCGTCGGCTGCGCGATCGCGGGAGCAAACTCGCGCACATCGTGTGAGACCGACACCACGAAACCCTCGTGGAGGGTGTCGCGGTCGTGGAAGCCCGAGAAGTACGTGTCGTGCTGATCGTGGATGAACCTGCGCAGCTGCGGGTCACGCGTCTTCGCCATCGAGACGCTCATGATGCGAACGATGGCGCGGTTGCGCAGCAACGCCGCTCCGAGTCGCGCCGGCAGCTTCGCACCGGCCCAGTAGTAGAAGATCGCAAGGCGGGTGAGGATGCCGCGCGGGCCCTCGAGGGCGGGCGCTCCAATGGGGTTGATGAGGATGACCCGCGGCGTCTGCAGCCCCGAGGCCACGGCCGCGGCGACGACGATCGAGCCGAAGGAGTGGCCGAGGATGACCGCATCCGGGGCCACAGCATCCGAAAACTCCCGGAGCCACCGCGCGTAGGCGTCGAGCGTGTGGCGGCCGACGAGGGGGGCGGTCTCGCCGAAGCCGGGCAGGTCGGGCGAGATCACGCGCATGCCGTCGAGGTACGCGACCACCGGTTCGAGACCGTGGTGGTCGCCCCGATAGCCGTGCACGGCAACGATCGTGACGGCGGCGTCGGCGGGCCCGTACTCCCAGTAGGCCGTCGCTGCCCCCGCCACCTGCACGGTGCGATGCGCAACGGGAATCTCCGCGAGTCGCGCGGCGTACGGAGAGGAAGCGGTCACCTCAGAAGTCTAGGAGGCCGATGCGTCGAAACCGTTGCGAGCGCCGCGTTCCGCGAGCCTCCCCGGCAGTGTCCGACGTCGCGCATACCGTCGGAGGCATGGATCAGTGGCAGGCCCTTCCCCTCTGGGAGGACGACGTCCCCACCGCCGACCCGGCGCCGATCGCGCCGTCGCCTCGGGGATGGCCGGATGCGGTCGGGGTCTTCGATTTGGAGACGACCGGCATCGACGTCACGGGCGATCGCATCGTCACGGCCCACGTCGGCCTGCTCGATGCGGCCGGCACGGCGGTGCGCGCGCAGTCGTGGCTAGCCGATCCGGGAGTCGACATCCCGGAGGGGGCGACGGCTGTCCATGGCATCACGACGGCGCACGCGCAGCAGCACGGCTCGCCCGCCGCCGCCGTGGTCGCCGAGGTTGTTGCCGCCGTTCGCGAGCTGCTGGAGGCCGGCATCGCGGTGGTCGCCTACAACGCACCGTTCGACTTCTCCGTGTTGAAG
>CAUPYO010000131.1:0-6239 GCA_963515565.1 uncultured Microbacterium sp. | reverse complement strand
ATCGCGTCGATCGCCGAACTGCAGTCGATCGCGACCATGGAGGCGATGGCGTCGGGCCTTCCCGTCGTCGGCGCGGATGCCGTGGCGTTGCCGCACCTGGTTCACGACGGAGAGAACGGCTACCTGTTCGAGCCCGGCAACGTCGACGACCTCGCCGACAAGCTCCGCCGCGTGCTCACCGCCTCGCCGGAGGAGTACCTGCGGATGCAGCAGGCGTCACTCGACGGCGTGGAGATCCACGACATCGAGAAGACGCTCGACACGTTCGAGAAGCTGTACCGCGGCGAGCCCCTCGACGGCTGACATGCGCCTGCTGTTCGACGCGCGGTACATCCGCACCGACTTCCACGACGGCATCAGCCGGTATTCGGCCGAGCTCGCTGCCGCCGTGGCGGCGGAGGCGCCGGCTCGGGGCGTCGAGGTGGCGTTTCTCATCCACGACGACGCGCAGCGGGCCTTCCTGCCCGACGCTGCGCGGGTGCTGCGCATCCATGCGCCCACCGCCGTGCAAGAGCCGTTCAGCGCGCTGCTGCTGAACCGCTACCGTCCGGATGCCGTGTTCTCGCCGATGCAGACGATCGGAACCCTCGGACGCCGCTTCGGCCTGATCCTCACGCTGCACGACACCATCTACTACCGCCACCGCACCCCGCCGCGTGCGCTGCCCTGGTACGTCCGTGTCGGGTGGCGGTTGTTCCACCTCTCCTACGTGCCGCAGCGCCTGACTCTCAACTCCGCCGACGTGGTCGCGACCGTGAGCGATACCAGCGCGGCCGAATTCGCGCGCGTGCGCTTGACGAAGCGACCGGTCGTCGTCGTGCCGAACGCGCCGCAGCGCCTGGCTGAGCTGCTGCCGGCGGATGCCGCGGTTCACGCGGGGGCGGACAACCTCGTCTATATGGGCTCGTTCATGGCCTACAAGAACGTCGAAACCCTCATCCGCGCGGCGGGCCAGCTGCCCAGCCGGACCCTCCACCTGCTCTCACGCATCTCGCCCGAGCGTCGCGCCGAGCTCGAGCGGCTCGTCGACCCTCGCGGCGCCGAGGTGCGCTTTCACAACGGGGTCACCGACGCCGAGTACGCGGCCCTCTTGGCCGATCGTGCGGTGCTGGTGTCGGCATCCCTCGACGAGGGGTACGGGCTGCCGGTCGCCGAGGCGCTCGCCCTCGGGGTGCCCGCCGTCGTCACCGACATGCCGATCTTCCGCGAGGTCGCTGGCGGTGGCGCACTGTACGCGCCGGGGACGGATGCCGCGGCCTTCGCCGTCGCGGTGCGCTCTCTCGACGATGCGGCCCGACGCGATGCGATCATCGCTGCCGGGACCGATCACATCGCGCGATTCTCGTGGGTGCGGTCGGCGGGCGTGTTGCTCGATGCACTCGAACGGTTGCCGCGGCGTCGCTGACCCGTGACAGCGGACCTGCTCACGGCAACCGCGAGGGGTCGGTGCGCACCGGTCGGGCGTCGCCGGTGATGAGCGCGCGTACCGTCGCGGCCACGGCGACCACGACGACAAGAGCCAGGATGACGAAGAAGATGACCATGGCAGAAACGCTACGTGCGAAGAAAGAACGCCACGAGTGGCAGGGCTGCGCAACAGGGTAGGATTCCTGCCATGAAGACCATCGCCTGCGTCGTCCAGCCCGGTTTCGCGCCATTCGAGTTCGGTCTGGCATGTGAGGCGTTCGGTCTGGACCGTTCGGACGATGGCATCCCGAACTTCGACTTCCGCGTCGTGGCACCGGACCCCGGCGCCGTGCCGAGCAATATGAGCTTCTCGATCAACGTCGACAACGACCTCTCCTTCGCCGATGAGGCCGATCTCGTCGTCATCACACCGATCCCTCGTGAGCAGTGGGCGCACGTCGACGAGCGCGTTGCCGCCGTGGTGCGCCGCGCCGTCGACCGGGGTGCGTGGGTGCTGACGGTGTGCAGCGGCTCGTTCGTCGTCGCCGCCGCCGGCGTGCTGAACGGCCGCCGAGCCACCACGCACTGGCGCTACGCCGACATCATGAGCGAGATGTATCCCGAGATCGACGTCGATGCGAATGTGCTCTACGTGCAGGACGGCCGCATCATCACCAGCGCCGGCACCGCTGCCGGGCTCGACGCGTGCCTGCATCTGCTGCGGATCGAGCTCGGTGCGGAGATGGCCAACACCATCGCGCGGCGCATGGTCGTTCCTCCCCAGCGTGACGGCGGTCAGGCCCAGTTCATCGCGAAGCCGCTGCCCGAGTCGACCTCGCTGTCGCTCACGCCGGTCACCGAGTGGATGCTGCAGAACCTCACCCTCGAGCTGTCGGTCGATCAGCTCGCCGCTCGCGCCCACATGTCGCCGCGCACCTTCGCGCGCCGCTTCAAAGCCGACTACGGCACGACGCCCGCCGCCTGGCTGGGACGCCAGCGCATCATCCATGCGCAGCGCCTGCTCGAGCAGACCGACCTCGGTCTCGACGCCATCGCGGCGGACTGTGGATTCGGGTCAGCCGCGGTGCTCCGCCAGAACTTCGCGCGCACCCTGGGTCTCACCCCCACCGCCTACCGCGCCCGCTTCACGTGCGTCAATTGGGATGCCGCCGCGATGGCGTCCTGAGGACCGCCGGCAGAACTCGTACCGACGCGCGACTACGCCAGACGAACGGTGCGCGCCAGTTCATCGATGACGGGATCGAGAGCTTCCGCGAGCGGCATGTCGGAGCTCGCGGTCAGCACGACGATGTCGCGCTCAGCGGTGCGCCAGACCCAGTTGGTGGCCCGGACGATCGTGTCGGCCTCCGTGCGCACCCAGCGGGTGGACTTGACGCCCGCGCCGAGGTTCTCGGAGTCGAACGGCACGACCTCGGGGTCGCGGAGAGCGGGCCCCTGGTTCTCGTGCGTGAGGTCGGTCAGGGCTACGTCGTCGCGATGTGGCATGTCGTAGACGTCGACGATCGCGTGCGGCGCGCTGATGTGGGGCAGGTGCACGAAGCGGATCGTTCCGGACCTGTTGCTTCGCACCGCGCCCACGAGATATGCGCGCAGCCAGTCGACGAGCTCGGCCGGGGCGGCCTTTCGTCCTTCCCCGCCGAAGGCGCGCGCGACGGCATCCGCCCACTGCTCCTCGTCGGCGAACGACTCCCAGGGGAACACATTCGGTACGTAGACCCAGCGGTCCAGGTCGTAGTCCATGTCGATGGCCATGAGGTTCCTCTCAGTCCCAGCGCAGTGTGCGCAGCAGGAGGTCGCCGAGCTCTGCGAGGCCGTCGACGATGGGTGCGAGTTCCGGGTCTGCCTTGCCGCTGATCGTGCAGACGGCGAGCAGCTCCCGGTCGCTGTCGGGAATCGGCCACTGGAAGCGCATCCGCATCAGTGGCGCCATCTCGTCGGCATTCTCGGGCAGGGCGAACCTCTCCGTCGCGCGGACGGCCTCACCGGCGGACGTGCTCACGGTCTCGCTGACCTCGGATGCCGAGGGCTCCGCGTCGCCGACCGCCGGTACCGGTGCCGGGCCGGTGCTGATCGCGATGGCCAGCGATACGGGCGCGCGCCAGGGCACGCCCATGGGCACGATGAGGTCGAGCACGCCCGCGTCGCGAGCACTGCGAGCGGAAGCGACCAGCTGCGCGGCCGTCCGGTCGATCTGCGGGCCGTAGCTGTCGCGCGGCAGATCGCGGTAGTGCTTACGGACGAGGTCGGCGATGTCGTCGTCGGTGGAGCGGGCGACGGGGATGAGAAGGAAGCCCGGCGGCAGTATGAGCCGGTAGCTCGGGGGTGCGATCTCGTCCACGGTCTCGTTCATGTCGTCCTTCACTGTTGCGGCGGGCGGCGCTGCACCCAGTCCCAGGGGCGGCGCGGGGCGCGACGCACGATCTCTTTCGGCGGCACCACCGCACCGTCGTCGTCGATGTACTCCCGCCACGGTCGCGGCACCAGCCGCATCGCGCTCAGGATCATACGCGCGACGGTGATGATGATCAGGGCGAGCTGGATGACCATCAGGAAATCGAGGCCGAAGAAGTTGACCCTGCCCTCATGTGCTTCTGCTGCGCCCGTTGCCGCCATGAGGAAGATCGTCGTCGCCAACGACAACACCAGCACGTTCGTCAGTGTGCCGCGCGAGGTCGCCCGCGGCCCTCTGAGCGGGAGCGGGAGAGAGCCCAGGGCGAGTGCGAGTAGGAGGAGCGTCTGAGGATAGACCGCCCACCAGGGCGGCATGAAAGCGGGGAAGCCCTCGGGTAGGTGGCCGTCTTTAGGGATCGCTCCGGTGACGAGTTCTCCGATCAGCAGACCGACAGTCGGCAGTGCGCCAAAAGCGATCCAGACGAGGAGTGCGAGAAAGAGTCCATCGCCGAAGCGTGCTTCCAGAGCAACGCGGCGCTCGAGCGTCACGGAGCGGAGGGGGAGCGCCAGTCGGCCCCCATCGGCGCCTCGAAGAGCCCTGGCACGAAGCCGTAGGCCTCGCTCAGACCCGTGGTGATCACGCCCGCGGGTGTCTGCACTCCCATGCTGTTCTCGATGGCGTGCACGGCCTCGTTTCCGTGGTTGATGATGAGGCCCGCCATGTTGTACGAGTCGATCGCCGAGCCGATCTTTCCCGTGGTCGAGACGATTCCCTTGAGAGTGTCGACGCCGCTCGTTACGAGGTTATCGATCGGTCCGCCGGCGCCGAGCCGAGCTTGTGAGGCGATCTTGTCGAACTCGGAGATGATGATGCTGTCCGACTCGCGGATGCCCTTGATGGCGTCGTCGCCCCAGTGCGTGACGACCTGCGCCAGATTCGGCCGTGCCGACAGCACGCTCGCGCTCTCGTCGGCGACCATTCGCAGGGGCTGGCGGATCGAGCCCACCAGGCCGCGATCGAGCAGATTGCCGAGGACTTGGCGTGCGCCGTTGCCCCACACCATCCCGGGGCTGCGCACCGCCAGCGTGGCAGCCCGGCCGCCGCGCAGCGCGACGGTGCCGAGCTTGATGCCGGCAAGGGCCGCGGTGCCGACGCCGAAGGTCAGCACACCGATGGCATCCAGCGCGAAGTCGAACCACGAGCCGTCGCCCGACGAGGCGAGCAGGAAGCTCAGCCCCATCGACACGATGGCGAGTCCCAGGGCGATCGGTGCGAGCACCGGGAAGAAGATGGACAGTACGCCGACGATCGCGGTGACGACCGTCAGGATGTCTTTGACCACCTTCAGCCACTCGGCGTTCTCGTTCACCCAGTCGAGGACGTTGTCCCACCACGAATCGTTCAGGTCGTCGCTGGAGACGGCTTGGGAGATCGTGGATGCCGCCGTGTCGCCGGCGCGCTGAACCCGTTCCACCGCGGCGTCGTATGCTGCCTGAGCCTGCGACAGATCGCTCGCGGCCGTCGTGCTCATCGACGAGTAGCGGCGCGCGGCATCCGTCGCCTCCGCGAGCTCGTTGGGATCGACGGTCTGTTGCGTGGCGTCGCGCGCCTCAGAGAGGTTGCGCTGCGCGTAGGTGTGCCGACGCTGGGCGTCGTCGTGCGCGGAGATGGCCCCGGCCGCCTGCTGCTGCGCCTGCTCGAGCTCGTCGGCGAAGGTCGAGAGGGCCGAGCCCGCGACCTCGTAGCGCTCGCGGATGCGCGACAGGAACGTCTTCGTGTCGCCGATCGTGCCGGCCAAGGCCTCCACGGCTTCGCTCTTCTCCTGCTGCGACGCGTCGATGACGGCCTGGAGCATGTTGACGGCGTCTGACACCGCGCGGGCGGTGGAGCTGTAGCGCGAGGCGTGCCCGCGGATGCCGGCGACGTCGCCGCCGATCGGTGCCATGGTCATGTCAGTTGCCCCCGTCCTGGAGTTTGTCTGCGAGCTGGCCGTCGACACCTTCGAAGGCGTCGGCGGCACCGTCGGCCCGCTTCTGGAGCTGGTCTACCCGATCTGCGAGGTCCTTGCGACGTCGGTCCCATCCCGAGGCGAAGTCGTCCACCGCGGAGGAGAGCCCGGCGTGCGGGATCATTCCCGACAAATCACGCGCATCGCCGTCGGCGGCGGTGAGTGTGCCATGGACGGTCGCGAGTTGGTTCGCGAGGTTGCGGAGGTTTTCCGTATTGACGACGAGATCGGCCACGTCGTCACTTTAGGCGGACCGCCGCGCGGGTGCGATGGGGAGCACTACCCATCTCTGGGTGCTCTTGCCCGGTTCGTCACGCATTGATAAACTTGAGTCTAGAAGGCTCAAGTTTGGCCATCGGAGATTTCGAGGAGACACGATGAACGCACAACCCCAGCCCGGACAGGAGGAGC
>CAUPYO010000130.1:0-6239 GCA_963515565.1 uncultured Microbacterium sp. | reverse complement strand
CTCCTATGCTGGACGGATGGCTCGGAAGAAGCGCGCGAAGCCGCCGATGCAGTTCCGCAACACGCAGCTGGCGGATGCGTTGCAGACCCAAGACATGGCAGCGCTCGCGTTCGCGCTGCGGCACGGGCCGACGGTGGTGCCGCTGATGCGGCCGGTGCAACGCGACGATCCGCGCGATACCGGTGAAGTGTGGACCTACCGCGACCCGAACACGGGCGATGTCGCACTGCTGCTGTTCAGCGATGCGAACAATCAGCCCGAGGCGCTGCCGCCGGCGGTGGCTCTGCAGTCGCCGACGTGGTTGCGGGCGTTTCTCGAGGCGCACCGTGCCGAGATCACGACGGTCTTCTTCGACATCGCCGGCCCGTATCCGATGCAGGCCGCACCCGACGACCTGCTTGCGGCTCTGGCGCTCGAGGCCTGACGCGCGCCTGGCGTCGAAACGCAGACGCCCGCTCAGAAGTCGGGTCGGTCTCCCGGTTCGATCGGATGCCGCTGAGTGAGATCGCGCAGCGCCCCGCGCAGATCGCGCGACGCGGTATCGATGATCGAGCGGTAGCCCACGCGGTTGGCTTCATTTCGCCGCTGGTCGTGAGCAGTGACGGCGCGGACCTCTCCCGCGAGACTCAGCTCGCCGATCGCCGCGAGACCGTGCGGTGTCGCGCGCCCGGTGACCGCGCTGGCCACGGCCAGGGCGATGGCCAGGTCGGCCGCGGGCTCGACCAGTCGTACGCCGCCCACCGTCGACACGTAGACATCCTGATCCGACACCTTGAGTCCTGCACGCTTTTCGAGCACGGCGAGCACCATCGCCACGCGGGCGGCATCGACGCCGCTCACGATCCGGCGGGGATTCGGGCCGGACCCCGGCAGCGTGAGCGCTTGCACCTCGACGGGGAGCGCGCGTCGCCCCTCCATCGCAATCGTGACGCAGGTGCCGGGTTCGCGGGACCCGTGGCCGAGGAACAGGGCGCTCGGATCGGGCACTTCGGCGATGCCGTGGCTGGTCTGCTCGAAGCATCCCACTTCGTCGGTCGCGCCGAAGCGGTTCTTCAGCGCGCGGACGAAGCGCAGCGAGGTTTGGCGGTCGCCCTCGAAGTGGCACACCACGTCGACGAGATGCTCCAGCACCCGCGGACCGGCGACCTGCCCGTCCTTCGTGACGTGGCCGACGATGATGACCGGCAGGTCGCGCTCTTTTGCGACCCGGATCAGGGTCGAGGCGACCTCGCGCACCTGGCTGGGGTGGCCGGGAGAGCCGTCGACGAGGCTCGAAGCGACCGTCTGCACGGAGTCGACGATCAGCAGCTCGGGCCGGGTGTCGTCGACGTGGCCGAGGACGGTCGCGAGGTCGGTCTCGCTGGCGAGGTAGAGCTCATCGTGCAGGGCGCCCGTGCGCTCGGCGCGCAGCCGCACCTGTCCGAGCGATTCTTCGGCGCTGACGTAGAGTACGCGGCGCCCGGCGCGCGCGGTCTGCGCCGCGACCTCGAGGAGAAGTGTCGACTTGCCGACGCCGGGCTCGCCGGACAGCAGAATCGCAGCGCCCGGAACCAGCCCTCCGCCGAGCACCCGGTCGAACTCGCCCACGCCCGTCGTACGCCGGGGCGTCTCGCGGGTGTCGATAGAGGTGATCGGACGCGCGGAACGGATCGGCGCAAGGGGCGCGACGGCATGCACCGGGGTCGTCGACACCGCCTCGACGACCGTTCCCCACTGCTGGCATTCGCCGCAGCGACCGACCCATTTCGCGCTCGTCCACCCGCACTCGGCGCAGCGGTACGCGCTGGTGGTCGCGGTGCGTTTGGTTGCCATGCGTTCAGGCTAGTCGCGGCATCCGACAGTGCCGTCGCGCCTCAGCGCAGCGAGTCGGCGACCTCACGCAAGGCGTCTGCGGAGCGGCGGAACAGGCCGAGCTCCTGGTCGGAGAACGACGTCTCGCGAATCGGCACCGCGCCCGCGGCCGACACCACGGCAGGAACCGAGAGAGCGACGCCGCTGACACCGTGGAAGTCGTCGAGCACTGCCGAGACGGGCATGACGGCGTGCTCATCGTCGAGGATCGCCTCGACGATGCGCGCGCTCGACAACCCGATCGCGTAGTTCGTCGCGCCCTTGCCCTGGATGACCTTGTACGCCGCGTCGCGCACGTCTACGGCGATCTGGTCGAGCTCTTCGACGGTGAATTTCGGCTGACCGTCGAGGGGTTGCCATTCGAGGATGGGCACGGTGCCGATGGTCGCGTGCGACCACAGCGGGAACTCGGTGTCGCCGTGCTCGCCGACGATGTAGGCGTGCACGCTGGCGATCGAGACGCCGGCGCGCTGCGCGATCTTCACGCGCAGGCGTGACGTGTCGAGCACGGTGCCCGACGCGAAGATGCGCTCGTAAGGCAGGCCGGTCGTCTCCTGCGCAAGTACGGTGAGCACGTCGCACGGGTTCGTGACGATGACGAAGGTCGCGTCGGGGGCGACGTCGAGCAGCTGCGGCATCATCGACTTCAAGATGTTCGCGTTGACGCCGGCGAGTTCGATGCGGCTCTGACCGGGCCGCTGCTTGGCGCCCGCGGTGATCACGACCACGTGCGATCCCTTGGCGACCGAGAGGTCGGCGCCGCCGATGATGTCGCTCGATCCGGTGAACTGCGCGCCGTGCGAAAGGTCGAGCACCTCGGCTTCGGTCTTCTCCGCGGCGATGTCGTAGAGCGCGACGTGGCGCGCAGATCCGCGGATGAGGGCGGCATACGCCACGGACGATCCGACGGCGCCGGCGCCCACGACGGTGAGTTTCGAGTTCTCGATCACGCTCATGGGCCCAGTCTGACAGGCGGGGGATGCCGGGGCCACCGCGCCGGGGATCGCTGCTGCTCTACCTGCCCGAAGGCTCTGCTGCCGCCTGTTTTCCCGCGCCCCGCGCCGGATTACGGATGCCGATGAGCGAGACCAGACCGCCGACGAGGAGGAGCGCGGCGGTCGTCAGCACGGTGCGGTGGAAGCCCGCCAGGTCGAGTGCACCACCCGTGATCGTCGCGAGCGCCGCAATGGGGATCAACCCGGCGACGCGGGCCACCGCGTTGTTGACCGCTGAGGCGATGCCCGATCGCTCGGAGTCGGCCGCGCCGAGGATCGTCGAGGTGAGCGGCGAGACGGTGATCGCGAGACCGAATCCGAACACGACCATGCCGGGCAGCACCTGCCACCAGTAGTCGAAGTCGTCGGCCACGAGTAGCAGGAGCAGTGCGCCGGCGGCCATGATCACAGGCCCGGCGGTCATGAACAGTCGCGGACCCCAGCGTCCGGCGAGCGTACCGATGCGGGAACTGAGCGAGATCATCAGCAGGGTCGTTGGCAGACTCGCGAGCCCCGCCAGCGTCGCGCTGAGCCCCGCGCCCTGCTGCAGGTAGACGGCGAGCACGAACCCGTTGAGCGACAGCGCGGCATAGATGAAGAGTGTCGAGAGGTTGCCGGCCGAGAAGTTTCGGCTGCGGAACAGGTCGAGCGGCAGGATCGGGTCGCTCACGCGTCGTTGACGCCAGACGAACCCGGCGAGCAGCAGCAGGCCCGCCAGTCCCGGCATCCAGATCGCCGGTGAGGCCCATCCGAGGTTGGGCTGCTCGATGAGGGCGAACACGGCGGCGCCGAGGCCGAGCGTGCACATCACCGCGCCCCACACGTCGACGCGCGCGCCGTCACGGCGCTCGTCTCGGTGTTCGAGTCGGGTGAGCATCCAGAGCGCGACCCCGATCGGGAGGATATTGATGCCGAACGCCCATCGCCACGACGAATGGTCGACGATCAGTCCGCCGATGAGTGGACCGATGATCATCGCGCCGGTGGTGGATGCCGTCCAGATGCCGATCGCGCGGGAGCGCAGCGGCTCATGCATGGTGGCGCTGATGAGGGCGAGCGAGCTCGGCACGAGGAAGGCGCCCGCAGCGCCCTGGACCGCGCGCGCGGCGATGAGCAGTTCCGGGTTGGGCGACAGGGCGACGGCGACCGATGCGATGCCGAAGCCGATGAGGCCGATGCGCAGCACGAGGACGCGCCCGAAGGCGTCGCTGACGGCGCCCGCCACGAGGATGAGCGCGCCGAGGGTGACGAGGTAGGCGTCGACGGTCCACTGCTGGGTGGACAGGCCGCCGCCGAGGTCGCGTGCGATGGCCGGAAGTGCGACATTGACGATGGTGCCGTCGAGGAACGCAACGAACGTTCCGAGGATCGCGATCATCAGGACGAGACGCTGCTGCGGGGTCATGTTCTCGGTCATGGCATCGGCTCGGTCATGTCCTCACGCTAGGGCCGACCGCCGACGTCGTGAAGGGGGTGCCGCGGACAACGCCAGCGGCGGTTCGCGACGACTCGAGGAGTGTCGTAAGCTATACGGCGGTGACGTGTCCGAGCGGCCGAAGGTGCAACTCTCGAAAAGTTGTGTAGGGTAACCCCCTACCGTGGGTTCAAATCCCACCGTCACCGCCAAGTGAGTCACGTTGGAACCCCTGCGAGCGTTATGGCTGGCGGGGGTTCTTTCGTTGTCATCTCCGCTGGCTCGTGACCGGTTGCTACGTGCCTGTCGACCCATTTCCACGACTGCTGCGACGGGGGCTGTGAGGGCGGTTTCTGCCCGGCAGATGCCTTCGGGAGCGGCTTCCGTCAGCGGTGCGCCATGGCCGTCGACGAGGTCTACTTCGAAGGGTTCGAAGAGAGCTTGGTTCAGGCTGCGCTTGGTCGCGTCCGCACCGGTTTTGTAGAGCTGGGCAGCGTGCTCCAGCGCCATGAGTACTGTTTCGAGTCGTTCGAGAAGCAGGAGGCGATCGTCTTCGGCGGCGCGGAGAAGGTCTCGGGCGTCCGATATTTCGCGTTGGATTTCGAGTTGGCGCGCCTTGATGGCCTCAGCGGGGAGGGTGTCATCGAGGTAGGCGTCGATGAGCTTCTGCTTGAATCGGCCTGACTTTCGTTCCTATCGGGAGCCTTGTCCGGCGGGCGCCGGTTGTGCTGATTCTTGGTTAGCGTAGTACTCGTCCTCGACCTCGATCGGGGTGCGCATGTCGAGCTCGCCGTGGAGGCGGGAGTTGTTCCACCACCACACCCATTCGAGGGTCGCGAGTTCGACCTGCTCGACGGTCCGCCAGGGTCCGCGTTGGCGGATAAGTTCGGTCTTGTAGAGGTTGTTCACCGCCTCGGCCATCGCGTTGTCGAAGCTGTCGCTGACCGTCCCGGTGGAGGGGACGGCGCCGAGTTCGACGATGCGGTCGGTGTAGACCATCGCGGTGTAGTTCGACCCGTGGTCGGCGTGATGGATCAGCCCGTCGAGCCTGCCGCCGGCGCCCCAGGCGGCCATGTCCAGCGCCTGCATCGGCAGGATCTCCGACCGCAGCGTTGATGCGACGTTCCACCCGACGATGCGGCGGGAGTAGACATCGGTGACGAACGCTACGTACGCGAACCCGGACCACGTCGCGACGTATGTCACGTCGCACACCCAGAGCCGCCGCGGCGCCGGCGCCGTGAAGCGACGGTTCACCAGATCGCTCGGCAGCACGGTCATCTTGTCGGAGCGGGTCGTGAACACCCGCTTCGACTTACGGACGCCTCGCACGCCCGCGAGTCGCATGAGCCGCTCGGTCTGGTCACGGCCGATGTCCCAGCCTTGCCGGCGCATCAGCGCATGCATCTTCCGGCGCCCGTAGACGCCGTAGTTGTCCGCATGCAGCCGCGCGACCTCCGACACGAGCAGTTCGTCCCGCACCCGCCGCGCTGACGGCGTTCGCGCGACGGCCGCGCGGTAACCGCGGGAGGTGAGGAACCCCTGGACTGCGGGGCGGAGGACCCGGCAGATGAGCTCGACCCCGAAACGATCCCGGTGCACGTTGATGAACCGGATCATCTCGGTCAGGGGCGGTCGAGCTCCTTCGCGAAAAACACGCTCGCAGCCTTGAGGATCTCATTCGCCTTACGAAGCTCGGCGTTCTCTTTCTCGAGCTGTCTGATCCGCTGCGCCGCTTCGGTCGTGATCCCGGCCTTGGCGCCCGCGTCGACTTCAGCCTGACGCTGCCACAACCGCAGCGTCTCCGGACTCATCCCCAGCAGCCCCGCCACATGCCGAGCAGCGCTCATCAACGTCGGGTGCGACGGCCGCGTCTCCGCGAGCATCCTGAGCGCCCGCTCACGCATCTCCGGCGAATACTTCCTATTCATCGTCTTCCATCCTTACTTGACGAACGGAACGAAAGTCAGGCCGATTCA
>CAUPYO010000129.1:0-6245 GCA_963515565.1 uncultured Microbacterium sp. | reverse complement strand
GGCGCGGATTCGTGCGACTCGACAACGGCGAGCAATGGACGGCAGAACTCGCGCCCTCGGTCACCCCGCTCACGATCGGGGAGCGCGCGATCGTCACCACTGTCCGCGGCGCGACCGTCGAAGTCGCCCCCGCTCATCCCCTCCCTGCCGCGGGACCTCCTGCGGCATCCGACTCCCCCGAAAGGAGCGCCGGCTGATGGTCAACGTCGGAGCATTCGTCGGACAGATCTTCGTGATCGTCCTCCTGGTCGTCGTCGCGATCTTCGTGGTCGTGGTGCTCTTCCGATCGATCCGGATCATTCCGCAGGCCTACGCCGGCGTCGTGGAACGGCTGGGCCGCTATCAGCGCACGCTCTCGCCCGGACTGAGTCTGCTCATCCCCTTCGTCGACCGACTGCGCCCGCTCGTCGACATGCGTGAGCAGGTGGTGTCATTCCCGCCGCAGCCGGTGATCACCGAGGACAACCTCGTCGTCTCCATCGACACCGTGGTCTACTTCCAGGTCACCGACGCGCGGGCCGCGACATACGAGATCGCCAACTATCTGTCGGCCGTCGAACAGCTGGCCACGACGACACTCCGAAACGTCGTCGGTGGCCTGAACCTCGAAGAGGCACTGACGAGCCGCGACAACATCAACGGCCAGCTGCGAGTCGTGCTCGATGAGGCGACCGGCAAGTGGGGTCTTCGCGTGTCGCGTGTCGAGCTCAAGGCGATCGATCCGCCGCATTCGATCCAGGACTCGATGGAGAAGCAGATGCGCGCGGAGCGCGACCGTCGTGCCGCGATTCTGACGGCCGAGGGCTCGAAGCAGTCTCAGATCCTCGAAGCCGAGGGACGTCGCCAGGCCGAGATCCTCAAGGCCGAGGGCGACAAGCAGGCCGCCATCCTTCGCGCCGAGGGTGAAGCGGCGGCTATCCAGAACGTCTTCTCCGCCATCCACGCCGGACGCCCCGACGACAAGCTCCTCGCGTACCAGTACCTGCAGACGCTGCCCAAGATCAGCAACAGTGCGTCGAACAAGCTCTGGATCATCCCGAGCGAGTTCACCGAGGCCATGAAGGGTCTCGGCGGAGCGTTCGCGGCTCGGGCGGATGCCGCGGGCACGGGGAGTGCACCGGCAGAGTCGGCGCCGGCGCCGACCGCGCCCCCGGCGCCGCCCACGCCTCCCGTCGCTCCCTCGTGACCCACCCGTGGTTCGCGGCGACCCGGGCTCCCCGGGTGCTGGCGCATCGCGGATTCGTTCCGCCTGATTCCGACGGCATCGTCGAGAACAGCGTCGCCGCCTTCGCCGCAGCGCACGGCGCGGGAGCGGCGTACGTCGAATCGGACTGCCATGTGACCGCGGACGGCGTCGTGGTCTTCTTCCACGACGCTGATCTGTCGCGGGTCACCGGTGCCCCGAGACAGGTCGCGACGGTGCGCCACGCGGAGCTCGACCAGATCATGGCAGATCGCGGCGGGCTGGCGACGGCGGCCGACACGCTCGACGCGTTTCCCACGCTCCGTTTCAATCTCGATGTGAAGGCGGCGGCCGCCGCCCAGCCCCTCGGCCGACTCATCGCTGCGCACGCCGATCGCGTGCTGGTGACGAGCTTCTCCGATGCGCGCCGCCTGCAGGCTCTCGAGGCTGCCCGACATCTCGGGGGCCGCCCCGCGACCTCAGCCGGGCGCGCCACCACGGCGCGGGTTCTCGCCGCGCTCGCCACGGGCTCCTCCGCGCTCGTTGCACGTGCTCTGCGGGGCGTGGATGCACTCCAGCTGCCCGAGCGTCAAGGGCCGATCCGCGTCGTCACACCGCGCCTCCTGCGGGGCGCTCATGCGGCGGGTGTCGAGGTGCACGTGTGGACCGTCAACGATCTCGCAGACATGGAGAGGTTGCTCGATCTCGGCGTGGATGGGCTCGTCACCGACCGCACGGATCTGGCACTTCGCGCGGTCGACGCACGCCTTTGATCCGGCCTGAGCATCGCCTGTGAAAGGGGTATGCGTAGCGTCCGTTCGGATGAGCCACACAGGTGCGCACGTTATACCTGAGACGACGAGAGGACCACACAATGGCAGATCGCAGCCTGCGCGGTATCCGACTCGGCGCCTCGAGCCTACAGAGCGAAGAAGGCGTCGTTTTCCACGAACGCGCGAACCACACGTACGTCTGCACCCAGTGCGGACGTGAGACCGTCATGACCTTTGCGGCGGACGCCGAGCTTCCCGAGGCCTGGGAGTGCCGCACCTGCGGTGCCGAGGCCGTGCTCCGCGTCGGCGACACGGTCGTCGAGGTCGACCACTCCGGCGACAAGGCGCCCCGCACGCACTGGGACATGCTCCTGGAGCGGCGCACGGTGCCCGAGCTCGAAGAGCTGCTCGAAGAGCGTCTCGCCCTCTTGCGCGCCCGCCGCGGCGCCTCGGGCGACGCACGACTCAGCGCCTGACGCTCACTCCCCCGATTCGACGCCGGCCCCTTCGGGGGTCGGCGTCTTCGGCGTGCGCCTGCGCCGACGCAGGACCAGACCGATCACACCCAGGACGAGGACGCTCCCCCATCCCAGCACGGTCTGCACCGCGTCGCCGATCAGGATGCCGGGCGTCAGACCGGTGCGCAGCGGCACATCCGTGACCATCGCGCCGGGTTCGTCTGCGGGCAGGGCGTCGATCGTGCCGCCGTCGGGACCAATGACCTGGCTGGTACCCACCGTCGAGAGGTTCACCACCGCGCGCCCGGATTCCACCGCCCGGATACGGGCGAACGCGAGCTGCTGGAGGTTCTCGTCGGTGCCGCGGAAGTCGGCGTTGTTCGTCTGGAACATGAACACCTGCGCGCCCGCCAGTGCACCGTCCCGGATCACGTCATCGTAGATGACGTCGAAGCAGATGGCGAGCCCGACGCCCACGCCGTTCACGTCGAACAGGGGGGTCGTCGTACCCGGGGTGAACTGGCGCTGAATGAGGCCGATGAGATCGGGCGCCAGCATGTTGTAGAACCACCGATCGGGTACGTACTCGCCGAACGGCACGGGGTGACGCTTGTCGTAGAGCGCGACCGGGTTGTCGGCGCCCGATGTCCACAGGAGCGACGAGTTGAAGTACTCGTCGCCGCGTTGGGTGATCCCGCTGACGAGCAACGGCACCTGCAGACGGGCGGCAAGAGTGTCCAGGGCGCTGCGCACCGAGGAGTTCGAGACGGGATCGGCGTCGATGCCGCCCTCTGGCCACAGCAACACATCGATGTCGCGGTTCTCGATCGGCTTCGTCGCGGCGAGCTGAGCGCGGAACACGTCGTAGGCGGCCCGTTGGTCGAAGTAGCCGGCGGGCCCGTTGCCCTGTACGGCCCCCACGCGGATGCTGCCGGCATCCGTCGTGGGAAACGCCGGGGTGAAAAAGAGCACGAGGACGGTGAGCACGGCCGGCAGCGCCGTCCGCAGATCCCGCAACCGGCCCAGGCGAGCCGCTTCGATGGCCGCGGCACACGCGAACACGATGAGGAACGACAGCCCGCTCATGCCGGTCCACGAGGTGAGATGCACGAGCGGTGAGTCCGCCTGGGTCACCGCGACACGGGTCCAGGGAAAGCCGCCGTACGGAAAAGTGCCCTGCAGCTCCTCCCGCGACACCCACAGGCCTGCCACCAAGGCGGGAAGCGCGAGCAATCGCCCCCATCGGCCCGGAGCCCACCGGGGCATCCAGCGGTAGGCGAGGGCGATCGGTATGGCCATGGCCGCCGTGAGCACCGACTCCAAGCCGGAGAGGGCGATCCAAGGCACCGGGCCGAGGTAACGGGCGGTGAAGGAGAAGTTCACGAAGAACAGACCCGCACCGAACAGGAGGCCGACGAGCAACGCTCCCCCCGCGCGACGCCCGACGAGGCTGATCAGTGCCAGCGGCACCGAGACGAAGACGACCGGCCACCACGACAGTGCCGGAAAGGCGAGAGTGAGAATCAGCCCGGCAACGGCGGACAGAGGGGCGGCGGCCCACAGCGGAAGCAGCGGTTTCGGACGCTCAGCGAGCGGTCGCGGACGAACGGGCACAGATCGAGCCTAAGCGAGCGCGCTCAGTACGAGCCGTATGCGACGATGCCTCGACGCACGGCGTCGAGCGCAACGCGCGCGGTCGTGGCGACCGGAGGTTCGGCCACCATCGAAAGCTGATCGAGGAGGTCGATGGTCTGCTTCGTCCAGCGTACGAAGTCGCCGGCGGCGAGATCGGCCTCCTGCAGCACCCGGTCCAGGCTCGCGCCGCGGGCCCAAGAGTGCGTGGCCTGCGCGAGACCCGTGGCGACCGGCGACGAGCCGGGCAGACGATGGTCCTGCTCGAGATCGTCCAGTCGTGCCCACAACTCCTGCGTGGCCGTCAAGGCCGCGCGGAACGCTCCCCGCGGCAGACCGTGCTCACCCGGACCGCTCTCGTCGCGACGCGGCTCGTAGACGAGGCTGCAGGCGAGGGCCGCGAGTCCCGCGGCATCCAGATCCTTCCAGATTCCGGTGCGCAACGACTCGGCGACCAGGAGGTCGCGCTCGCCGTAGATGCGCTTCATCGTGGCGCCGGCTGTCGTCAGCGTCGTCACACCCTTCGCATCCACCGACACGTAGTCGAGCGCCGCGAGCACGTCGACGACGCGGTCGAAAATGCGCGCCACCGTTCCGGTGCGGGTGTCGATCTGCTGGCGGAGCTTGTCGGTGTGACGCTTCAGCTTGCTGTACCGCTCAGCCCAACGGGCGTGCTTCTCGCGATCGGGGCACAACTGGCACGGATGCCGTTTGAGGCTCCGCCGCAGCGCCTCGATCCGCTCTTGGCGCCGCTGTCGCGCCGCGGGCGGACCCGATCGATCGCCCTTGCGCTCGAGGTCGGTCAGCTCACGGCGCAACCGCGCGAACTCGGCGTAGTCGCCACGATCGCACGTCATCGCCGACGCGTAACCGGCCAGAGACTCCTCGGCCTCCTTCACCTCGCGCGCGAGGCCCACGACCGCGCGATCGGCCTGGAACTGGGCGAACGACGACTCGAGGATCTCGCGCGCCCTGGCTCGCCCGAACTGGTCGATGAGGTTGACCGCCATGTTGTAGGTCGGGCGGAAGCTGGAGTTGAGCGGGTAGGTGCGTCGGGATGCCAGGGCGGCGACCGCCTGGGGGTCGAGGCTCTCGGTCCACTGGATGACGGCATGACCTTCGACGTCGATGCCGCGGCGTCCGGCACGCCCGGTGAGCTGTGTGTACTCCCCCGAGGTGATCGCGACGCGCGCTTCACCGTTGAACTTCTCCAGCTTTTCCAGCACGACCGTGCGCGCGGGCATGTTGATGCCCAGCGCGAGCGTTTCCGTCGCGAAGACGACCTTGACGAGCTTGCGCTGGAACAGCTCTTCGACGATCTCCTTGAACGCGGGCAGCAGACCTGCATGGTGGGCCGCGACACCGCGTTCGAGGTTCTCGCGCCATTCCCAGAACCCCAGCACGGCGAGATCCTCGTCGGGCAGAGGAAGCGTTCGCTGGTCGACGATGCGGCGGATCTCGTCGCGCTCGTCGCGATCGGTGAGTCGAACCCCCGAGCGACGGACCTGCTGCACCGCGCCCTCGCAGCCGGCGCGACTGAAGATGAAGAAGATCGCGGGCAGCAGGTTGGCGCGGGACAGCAGCTCGACCACCTGGGGCCGGTCGATGCGCTCGATGCGTTGCGCGTTCGCCGAACGCACGGGACGGGTGCCGCCCTTCAGCGGTCGCTGGCCGCCGGAGCGATCGCCCTGCGAACGATGACGCTGCGAGCGGAACTCCTGAGCGCGTCGGTTGCTCTCGTAGGTCGAGCCGCGCACCGATCTCAGCCGGGTGAGCTCCTGATTGACCTGCGCGGTCGCAATGCCGGCGCGATCATCGAACAGCGGCAACAGGTCACCACGCACGAGCACGTGCTGCTCCAGCGGCACCGGGCGGGTCTCGGAGACGATCACTGCCGTGTCGCCGCGCACCGTGTCGAGCCAGTCGCCGAACTCTTCGGCGTTGGAGACCGTGGCCGACAGCGACACCAGTCGCACGCGCGACGGGAGGTGGATGATCACCTCTTCCCAGACGGCGCCGCGGAATCGGTCGGCGAGGTAGTGCACCTCGTCCATCACGACGTAGCGCAGGCCGCGCAGGGCCGGAGAGTCGGCGTAGAGCATGTTGCGCAGCACTTCGGTGGTCATCACGACCACCCGCGCGTTGCCGTTGATGTTGGTGTCGCCGGTGAGCAGGCCGACCTCGTCCTCACCGTAGACC
>CAUPYO010000128.1:0-6278 GCA_963515565.1 uncultured Microbacterium sp. | reverse complement strand
GCTATAGAGTATATAGAAAGCGATGGGGTAATTCCAATTGTGATGAATTCCCGCCCATTGGATATTCCCGTTTCCCGGGAAGCCAATCCAGCCGGTGGAGCACAAAACGCGCCCAGTTCCCGCTGGTTGACAGGGTGTGCTGGGGTGACCGCCTGCCTGTGCCGCTGTTGCGGGAGCCAATGCGATGGCTGCCGCAACAGCAGTGGTGAAGCCAACGGCGGCCCATCTACTCGACTTGCGGCTGAAGAAGGAAACCCTGGAACTCATAATCTCTCCTTGATTTTCATCACTGATGGGGCTAGTGGGCGCGAACAGTCAGCTACTGGCAACGCGTCCGGAGATAGGGGAGCACATCTTTGTTAATGGGGACAATAGACTTTCGGATGAGATCAGTCGGATATGCGGGGCAGATGATCACTTCCGGGGTGCTGAGAATTTTAGGTCGCTCTGCATGAGGTGGATGGTACGGGCGCCCGTGGCTAGCCGCTGGATATCGAGTCTGCTCGAAGATCCGCCGCGGTGCCGGTGCCCGATCCGACGATCCAGCGCGAGCGTCGCGACAAGCGTCTTGCCGACCTGGCAGCCGGTGTCGACGCCGACGAGGTTCCCGGCGGCACGAGTGCGTAAGCAGGGATTGTAGGGCCTGGAAGCAGGGGCGGAGAACGCCACGGCATCCGGCTTGTAGAATGGGAGGCGCTCTGCTCGGAGCGTCTCCCTTTCTCGTTAGGTCATTTCATGGCGCACGCCCTCCGTCCGGATCTCCGCAACGTCGCGATCGTCGCGCACGTCGACCACGGCAAGACCACGCTCGTGGATGCGATGCTGCGTCAGACCGGCTCGTTCGGAGAGCACGCGCACGTGGAAGAGCGCGCCATGGACTCGAACGACCTCGAGCGCGAAAAGGGCATCACGATCCTCGCCAAGAACACGGCGATCACCTACAACGGCATCCATTCGGATGTGCCCGTGACGATCAATGTCATCGACACCCCGGGCCACGCCGACTTCGGTGGCGAGGTCGAGCGCGGTCTGTCGATGGTCGACGGCGTGGTGCTGCTGGTGGATGCCTCGGAGGGCCCTCTGCCGCAGACCCGCTTCGTGCTGCGCAAGGCGCTCGAGGCCAAGCTGCCCGTGATCCTGCTGGTCAACAAGACCGACCGCCCCGACGCGCGCATTGCCGAGGTCGAGGAAGAGGCGCACGACCTGCTGCTGGGCCTGGCCGGAGACCTGGTCGACGATGTGCCCGATCTCGACGTCGACGCTCTGCTCGACGTGCCGGTCGTCTACGCGTCCGGTCGCGCCGGCGCGGCGTCGCGCAACCGCCCGGAGAACGGCGAGCTGCCTGACAACGACGACCTCGAGCCGCTGTTCGAAGCGATCCTCGAGCACGTTCCTGCTCCGTCCTACGACGACGAGGCGCCCCTGCAGGCGTGGGTCACCAACCTCGACTCCTCGCCGTTCCTCGGCCGCCTCGCGCTGCTGCGCGTCTTCAACGGCACCCTGAAGAAGGGCCAGACCGTCGCCTGGGTGCGCCACGACGGTTCGCACTCGAACGCCCGCATCACCGAGCTGCTCAAGACCCGTGCGCTCGAGCGCTACCCCGCCGACTCGGCGGGCCCCGGCGACATCGTCGCCATCGCGGGCTTCGAGGACATCACGATCGGTGAGACCATCGCCGATCCCGACGACGTGCGGCCGCTCCCGGCGATCACCGTCGACGATCCGGCGATCTCGATGACGATCGGTACGAACACCTCGCCGCTCATGGGCAAGGTCAAGGGCCACAAGCTCACCGCCCGCATGGTGAAGGACCGACTCGATCGCGAGCTCATCGGCAATGTGTCGCTGAAGGTCGTCGATATCGGTCGCCCCGACGCGTGGGAGGTGCAGGGCCGCGGCGAGCTGGCCTTGGCGATCCTCGTGGAGAACATGCGCCGTGAGGGCTTCGAGCTCACCGTCGGCAAGCCCCAGGTCGTGACGAAGAAGGGCGAGGACGGCAAGGTCAAGGAGCCGTTCGAACACCTCACGATCGATGCGCCCGAAGAGTACCTCGGCGCGATCACGCAGCTGATGGCCGCCCGCAAGGGTCGCATGGACACGATGACCAACCACGGCACCGGTTGGGTGCGCATGGAGTTCGTCGTCCCGTCGCGTGGGCTCATCGGCTTCCGCAGCGAGTTCCTCACGATCACCCGCGGCACCGGCATCGCCAACGCCATCTCGCACGGCTATGACGACTGGGCGGGGCAGATCACGACCCGCCAGAACGGATCCATCGTCGCCGACCGTCAGGGTGTCGTCACGCCGTTCGCCATGATCGCTCTGCAGGAGCGGATGAGCTTCTTCGTGCAGCCCACCGAAGAGGTCTACGAAGGCATGGTCATCGGCGAGAACTCGCGCGCCGACGACATGGACGTCAACATCACGAAGGAGAAGAAGCTCACGAACATGCGTTCGTCGACCTCCGACTCCTTCGAGTCGATGACGCCCCCGCGCATTCTCACGCTGGAGGAGTCGCTGGAATTCGCCCGCGACGACGAATGCGTCGAGGTCACGCCCGAGAAGGTGCGCATCCGCAAGGTCGTGCTGGACGCGACCGAGCGCGGTCGTTCCGCGTCGCGCGCGAAGCGCCAGGACGCCGGAGCCTGACCCGTCTCCTTCCCTCGCGAGCCGCTACGTTTCGCTCGAACCGCCACGATGCGGCGCGTCGAAACGTGGCGGCTCGGTCGTTTCGTTGCGGCTCGCGGAAGGTAGGAGGGGGCGAGAGGGAAGCGGAGTCAGCGCACCTCGGAGATGAGGACGGCGGACGTATCGGGTTCGAGGGCTTCGAAGACGTGCGGGGCATCGCCGCGGTAGCGGAGGTAGTCGCCGGGCCCGAGCTCTACGGGCGCATCGGCGGGGCCGACCAGCGCGGCGCCCGCGACGAGCACCACGTGCTCGACGGTGCCGGCGGCGTGTGGCAGCGACGACCGGGGCGAGCCCGGTTCGGCGCGGAGCAGGTAGAGATCGCTCCGCGCCTGCGGCGCCCCGGCCGCGAGCAGCAGCGCTTCATACGGTGCGCCGATGGCGCGGACGGCGCCGCCGTCGCGTGCCCGAATGAGGGTCGGGGGGTCGTCGGTCTTCTCGACGAACACGGCGAACGGTACGCCGAGTGCCGTGGCGATGGCCCACAGCGTTTCGACGCTCGGGTTCGCGGTGCCTGATTCGACTGGGTCACCGGCATCGGCATCTATCTGGGCTGGAATCTCTCCACCCTCGCGGGAGCCCTGCTGGGCGACATCCTCGGCGACCCGCGAGCGTACGGATTGGATGCCGCGGCCGCGGCCGCCTTCCTCGCGCTGCTGTGGCCGCGTCTGCGGCGCCGCCAGGCGATCGCTGTGGGCATCGCTGCGGCGGTGGTCGCCACGGTGCTGACGCCCGCTCTCATGCCGGGCCTTCCGGTGCTTGCCGCCGCGGTTGTCGCGCTCATCGTGGGATGGACGAACCTGCTCGGGTCGGGGCCAGTCGCAGGGGAGGACGCGTGACGCTGTGGACGGCGGTGCTGGCATCGTCACTGCTCTGCATGGCGCTGAAAGCGCTCGGATACCTGATCCCGCCGCGCTGGATCGAGGCGCCGCGCGCGCAGCGTTCGGTCGACCTGCTGACGGTTGCTCTCCTCGCCGCTCTCGTCGCGGTGCAGACTCTCGGCGTGGGGCAGCAGATCGTCGCCGATGCCCGCGTGCCGGCCGTGATCGTGGCCGCAGGGTTGCTCGTGCTCCGCGCACCGTTCCTCGTCGTGGTGATCGCAGCGGCCGTCGTGGCCGCTCTTCTGCGGGCGTCGGGGCTGGCGACGTAGACTCGCGGGGTGAGAATCGCACGCATCGGCACGTGGGTCGTGTCCGTCGTCATCGGCCTCGTCTACGGCGCGGCGGGCACAATCGGTCAGGCGGCGATGTGGGGAGCGATTCCGGTCGGCCTTCTGGTCGCCGTCATCGGCACGGCGGCGCTGCTGGTCGCCGTGCGTCTGCTCACCGAGGACCGCTGGGCGGGACTGGCCGCGGGTCTCGGGGTGATGCTCACGACGCTCGTACTGTCGGGACGCGGACCCGGCGGGTCGGTTGTCGTGCCGGCTCCGGCCGACGGCGCGCTGTCGACGGGAGTGGTGTGGACGTTTGCGGTTCCGGTGCTCGTGGCGATCGTGGTGGCGTGGCCGCGGCTCTCGCCGTCGGCACCGCTTCGCGACGGGGTCACAACCACGAACTAGACTCAAGGGGTGACATATGTGATCGCCCTGCCTTGCGTGGATGTGAAAGACCGTGCGTGTATCGACGAGTGTCCCGTCGACTGCATCTACGAGGGGGAGCGCTCGCTCTACATCCACCCCGATGAGTGTGTGGACTGCGGAGCGTGCGAACCCGTGTGCCCGGTGGAAGCGATCTACTACGAAGACGACCTGCCGGCCGAGTGGCAGGACTATTACACGGCGAACGTCGAGTTCTTCGAGGATATCGGCTCGCCGGGCGGTGCCGCCAAAGTCGGTGTCATCGCGAAGGATCATCCCGTGATCTCCGCGTTGCCCCCGCAGGCGCACTGATGGCCGTTCGGGATCTCGACGACTATCCCTGGGATGCCGTCGCGCCGTACGCCGCCCGCGCCAAGGCGCACGCCGACGGAATCGTCGACCTCTCGATCGGCTCTCCCGTCGACTCCACTCCGGACGTCGTCGCCACAGCGCTGCGAGAAGCGACGGACGCCCACTCGTACCCGCTGACCATCGGATCGGCTGCGCTGCGCGAAGCGATCGCGGCGTGGTATGCCCGCCGCCGCGGTGTGCCCGGTCTGACGTCTGCCGATGTACTGCCCACGATCGGCTCGAAGGAGCTCGTGGCGCTGCTGCCGCTGCTGCTCGACCTCGGTGCCGGTGACGTCGTCGTCCACCCGCGCGCGGCGTACCCCACGTACGAGGTGGGTGCGAAGCTGGTCGGCGCGACCCCGCTCGCGTCGGACGACCCGGCTGAGTGGCCGGCGCAGACGCGCTTGGTGTGGTTGAACACGCCCGGCAATCCTGATGGGAGGGTGCTCGACACCGACCAGCTACGCGCCGCCGTCGAGCGCGGTCGCGAGTTGGGCGCGGTCGTCGTCAGCGATGAGTGCTACGCCGAGCTCGGCTGGGATGGATCATGGGCGAGCGCACCCGTGCCGAGCGTGCTCGACCCGCGTGTGGTCGGTCATGACCGCGCGGGCGTGCTGTCGGTGTATTCCCTCAGCAAGCAGTCGAACCTCGCCGGCTATCGGGCCGCGTTCCTCGCAGGCGATCCGGCGCTCGTCGCCCGCCTTCTCACCGCCCGCAAGCATCTGGGACTCATGCTTCCCGCCCCCGTGCAGGCGGCGATGACGGTCGCCTTGCACGACGACGATCACGTCGCCGCGCAGAAGGAGCGGTACCGCTCCCGTCGCGGCGTGCTGCGACCCGCGCTCGAAGCGGCCGGATTCCGCATCGATCACTCCGAGGGCGGACTTTACCTCTGGGCTACCGAGGGAGTGGATGCCTGGGAGAGCATGGACCGTCTCGCCGACCTCGGCATCCTGGCCGGGCCCGGCCACTTCTACGGATCTCATTTCCCGCAGCACGTGAGGTTCTCGCTGACGGCCAGCGACGAGCGCATCGTCGCGGCGGCGAGCCGTCTGCGCGCGCGAAGCTCGTAGCTTTCCTCCTACACATTCCCGGTTCCTTTGCAGGGGATCGGAGTAGGCCTGCCCGCCCAGTAGGCTGTAATGCATCCCCAACGACCGCAAGGAGGCTTCGTGAGCGACGCGGGAACAACCCAAAAAGCCACGGTCATCGTCGGTGACCGCACCGCAGAACTACCGATCCTCACCGGCACCGAGGGCGTACCGAGCGTCGACTTCTCGACCTTCACGAAGCAGACGGGTCACACCAGTCTCGACTACGGATTCGTGAACACGGCGGCGACGAAGTCGGCAATCACGTTCATCGACGGCGACCAGGGCATCCTGCGCTACCGCGGCTACCCGATCGAGCAACTCGCGAAGAACAGCACCTACCTCGAGGTCGCATGGCTGCTCCTCTACGGCGAACTGCCCACCGCCGACGAGCTGGCGGGATGGGACGACAAAATCCGTCACCACACCCTGCTGCACGAAGACCTCAAGCGTTTCTTCTCCTCGCTGCCACACACCGCCCATCCGATGTCGGTGCTGTCGGCGGCGACGGCCGCACTGTCGACGTACTACGAGGGTCAGACCGACCCCGACAACCCGGAACACGTCGAACTCAA